>NZ_JANSHV010000137.1:0-16132 GCF_047461775.1 Synechococcus sp. R6-5 | reverse complement strand
AAGTGCTCCGCACCGCTGACGCGAACGTAGGGGGGGACGATAAAGCACCAAGAGCAGTCCCGTTCCCACTCCCAGCAGCAAGACCACCGCAACCGCCACCCCCCCCGGCACGGATTGGTAGACCTCCCCGGTGAGCAGGCTGGAGAGGACTTGCGCCTGCAGCTCCACCGCCGCAATCTGGGATCCATCCGCAGTCCGCACTGGGAAGGTTTCGGGGTAGCCGCCCACAAAACCCACCAGGACAATTTTGTCCCGCAGTTGGTCGGCAACTTCGGGATCGAGGGGAGGGATCCCTTCTTGGCCGCGGCAGGCTTGGCTGGGGTTGACCAAAGTGCTCCGCACCGCTGTCGCGACTGAGCCAGCAGACCCGGATCCTGCTTGTGGAACAGCCGGAGGGCAAACCTGTTCGATGGGGATAATGGGGATCCCGTGCTGGGATCCGAGGGGGTTGAATTGGATCGGCTGCAAACCCCGCTCGCGAAACCAGCGGCTGGCCCGCTCCGGGTCGTATTTGGCAAAAGCCAGAGCCTCGACCGAGGCGAACATCTGCTCCTCTTGGCTGTCGCGGCGCAGGTAGAGCCCCCGCAACTGGGCCTGGCGCAGGATCCCGGCACTGTCTACCCGATGTTGCACCACCCCCTGCACATGCTCTGGCGGCACCAAGTACTCCAGCCGCAGGGAAGAAAAGGGCAGGAAATGGTTGTAGATGTTAATCTCGGAGCGGCCAAAGCTCTCGCTGCTGCGGGTGGCCAAGACCAAGCGATCTGGGTAGCGCTGTACCACCTGACGTAGAGGGGCATCTAAGTTCTCGTTGCCCAGGTTTTGCGGCACCACAAAGCTGCTGGGCAGGTTTAGCACCACCACCCTGGCCTCAGCTTCTTCCAGTAGACGCAACGTCAGGCCGGCGTAGTTGGCCCGTTCCAGAAGGAAGTCAACTTGATGTTGGCCAAGGTGCTCTGCACCACTGGTGCGGCCATTGCTTTCCCCCTGTCCGCTGTTCCCGTTAGCGGGAACGTGCTCCGCACCGCTGTCGCGATCGAGTCCTATACGACCATCAATGCCGACGATCACCACCTCGGGAGAAGGCTGCTGAGGGCCACGCCAAGCGTACAGCCACTCCTGGGCGTCGCTCTCCATCCGCACCAACAAAGGATGCTGAGCAGAAAGGTTAAGCAGAGCAGCCCAACCCAAGCCCCAAGCCAACGCCCAGCCCAGCCGCCGCCGGGAGGGGGACAGTCGAGCTGGAGAAGTATAGCCTTTGCCAACGAGAAAGGGAGGGACGGGATCCGGCATATTGCAAAGGGCTTTGCACCGCTGACGCGACCACACGAACGGCAGTGCAGACGCGAGCCAGCTAAAAAGCGCTCCGCACCGCTGTCGCGATGGAGTTTTCTCTGCCATTTTGGCCGCTGCCGGCGGCTGTCGAGGGGATCCCTGGCCCCCCCGTTGCTGGGGGAAAACCGCAGCCTCAGTGGTGATGGTTGCGCACCCGCGCTGCTTCCTCAGGGCTAATGCCGAGGCGAGTGAGGTTGATACGGCCTTTGTGATCGATGCTGCGCACCTTGACCACCACCTCATCTTCCACAGCCACCTCGTCTTCCACCCTGCCGACGCGGTACTCCGCCAGTTGCGAGATGTGGATCATGCCCTCTTTGCCGGGCAAAAACTCCACAAAAGCGCCGATGGGGATGATGCGGGTCACCTTGCCCAAATACACCTGCCCCTCTTCCACCCGCCGCACCAGATTTTCGATCATCGCCCGCGCCGCCTCCGCCTGGCCGCCCACCGAGGAAGACACGGTGATTGTGCCGTCGTCGCTGATGTCCACCTTGGCCCCTGTCGCTTCGGTGATGCCGCGCACGGTCTTGCCACCGGGGCCGATGATCTTGCCGATGTCCTCCGGATCCACCTTGAACGTGAGCAGACGGGGAGCCGTTTTGGCCAACTGGGGTCGAGGCGCAGCAATCGTCTCCAGCATCTTGTCGAGGATGAACTCGCGTCCGGCCTTGGCTTGCCGGATGGCCTGCTCCACCACGTCAACGGTGATGCCGGTGATTTTCATGTCCATTTGCAAAGCAGTGATCCCCGCCCGCGTACCGGCCACCTTGAAGTCCATGTCGCCCAGAAAGTCCTCGATCCCCTGGATGTCGGTGAGGATGCGCACCTCGTCCCCCTCCTTGATAAGACCCATGGCCACCCCGCTGACCGGCGCTTTGATCGGCACCCCAGCATCCATTAGGGAAAGAGTGGAGCCACAGACGGATCCCATCGAGGTGGAGCCGTTGGAGGAGAGCACTTCCGAGACCACCCTCACCACATAGGGAAACTCCTCTTCCTTGGGCAGCACCGGCACCAAGGCCCGCTCCGCCAGCGCCCCATGACCGATCTCCCGCCGTCCCGGCGAGCGTGAAGGCCGCGTTTCTCCCACTGAAAAGCCCGGAAAATTGTAGTGGTGCATGTAGCGCTTCTCATCCACCGGGTGCAAGTCGTCCAGCTCCTGGGCATCGCCGGGGGTGCCGAGGGTAGTGATGGAAAGGACTTGGGTGAGGCCGCGATTGAACAAGGCACTGCCGTGAACCCTTGGGATCAAACCCACCCGGCAAGAGACCGGTCGCACCTCGTCCAGCTTGCGTCCATCCACCCGCACCCCCTCTTGCAGGATTTGCTGGCGCATCAGCTTCTTGAGCAGAGCCTTGAACTGGTTGTCCAACTCTTTGGGGTTTTCCAGAAGATAGAGCCGCAAGGGATCCCCCTCTGGCCGTTCCTGGATTTGGGCCTCTAGCTTGGCCTTGAGCTCCTCCAGTTGCTGTTCCCGGCTGGTCTTGTCCAAAAACTGCCTGAGAATGGAGCGAATGCCCTCCTGAGCCTGCTCTTCTACAAAGGCAATCAGCTCCTCGTTTTTGGGGGGAGGGGGCAGCTCTACCGGGGTGATGTTGAGATCCGCCAGGACTTGCTGTTGGGCTTTGAGCAGCTCCTGAATGGCCTCGAAACCAAACTCGATGGCCTCCACCACGTCCTTTTCCGGCAGTTGGTTGGCCCCGGCTTCCACCATGATCACGCCATCGGCACAGCCGGCCACCACCAAATCCAGATCGCCCGCCTCAATTTCGGCATAAGTGGGGTTGAGGATAAATTCATCCTTGACCAAGCCCACCCGCACCGCCGCCACCGGGCCGTTGAAGGGGATGCGAGCACCGTGAATGGCCAACGAGGCTCCCAAAATACACAACACATCGGGCGGCACCGTATCGTCCACCGAGAGGGTGGTGGCCACCACCTGCACATCATCCCGCAGCCATTCCGGGAACAACGGACGAATGGGTCGGTCTATTAAGCGAGAGATCAAAGTGGCCCGTTCCGGTGGCCGGCCTTCTCGCCGCAGATATCCCCCTGGGATCCGCCCCGCTGCGTAGAGGCGCTCTTCGTAATCGACCAACAAGGGCATAAAATCAACGCCAGGCCGGCCTGGCTGCCGTGTGGCGGTAACCAAAATCGAGGTTTCGCCCGAAGTCAGCCAAACCCCACACCCTGCCTGGGGGGCCATCAGCCCAATATTGATGTCAATTTCCCGCCCATAAAAGGAAATCGACCGAGTGTATTCTGCCATGTAACGCTTCGCCTTCTTTTTTTCTTGCCGCTATCGTAGCATTCTCCTTTTGCTCCTTTTCAGCCCCCGCTGACCGGAGGGATCAGAACGACTTCGTCTCCCGCCGATAGGGGAGTGTCGGCAGCTACAAAATTGAGGTTGAGACCGAAGCGCGTTTGGGAGCGCCAAGGAGCCAAGCTGGGGTAGCGCTGGATCAGTTGATCGCACAGCTGCCCGACGGTGGTACCAGGGCTCACCTGCAGGCGCATCTCGGTTTGTCCGATTACTTCTTGATAGACGGCAAAGAGCTTCAGCGTGATGGGAAAAAGCTCATCGGAGGGCAAATTTTGGGCAGCAGCCATCGGTAGCGCTCCCACCTGCTTTGGACGGTCTTGTAAACCATCTTGGGCAAGCTTGGGCCTGGCCGTCCACCAGAATCCTCTGCCCATCTCATACTCATCAGGGATCCCTACAGCCACAGAAAAATCGGCTCCGGGGAAAAGATGCCGTCTTTCAGATTCCAGTGAACTGTTCTTCTGGCTCTGGCCGGGGATCCGGGGCAAGGCTAGGGTAGGCCAAAAGCTTGCTTGGCAGCCAACCGGTTTCTGTGCTGATGCTAGAGCCACTGACCCCCTCCCAAATCAGGGCCTACTTGGATCGGATTGGCTACGTTGGCCCCACCCAGCCCACCCTGCAAACCCTCCGCCAGATCCACCGAGCCCACCTGCTGCGGGTGCCGTTTGAAAATCTGGACATTCATCGGGGTCGCGCCATTTGCCTGGAGCGGGATTTCTTGTTCCAAAAAATCGTCCGAGAGCGGCGGGGCGGCTTTTGCTTTGAGCTGAACAGCCTGCTGGCCGCTGCCTTGCAGGGAATGGGGTTTTCGGTACACCTGCTCTCAGGACAGGTGAGCCGCGCCGTTCGCGCTACTCCGACGGAGTCCGATGTCCGCTTTGGACCTGAGTGCGACCACTTGGCTGTGCAGGTGAACATCGGCGATGAAGCCTGGCTGGCAGATGTGGGGTATGGGGAGGCCTTTCGCGAGCCGTTGCGGCTGGGGGATCCCGGGATTCAAGCCCAGGCTGAAGGACGCTACCGCCTCACCCTTTGGCCAGGGGATCCCACCGCTCGTCGGTATTGGCTCGTTCAGCAGGAACAGCCGGATCGCACCTGGAAAACTCTATTTCTTCTGGATCGGATCCCACGCTCCCTGCAGGAGTTCGAGCCCATGTGCCGCTTCCACCAAACTTCGCCAGAATCGATGTTTACCCGGCTGCGCCTTTGCACCCTGGCCACTCCGACCGGACGGGTCACCCTCACCGCCCGCGCCAATGGCTCTTTTAAGTGGATCGAGACCACCCCAGAAGGCCGCCGGGAACGCCCTCTCAAGGACGAGAAAGAGTATGAACAACTGCTCGCCTGCGCCTTCGGGATCTGCCTTCCCCCATCTCCTGCCGCCGCTGGGGATCCCAGGGGAAAGGTTGCAAGACCCAAGCCCAATGACGTCTCAACAGAGCCCACCCAAATCTTCCCCAAACAAGGCTAGAACCCCTGCCAGTTAATGTCAGAATAATGAGGTAGTGTTTCGTTATCCCAGTAACCGTTATGGATGCTGCCGCGGTCGCCGGGTTTGATGGCCAAGCTTTGGATCATGTACTCATTTTCGACACCACCCTGCGAGACGGGGAGCAGTGCCCCGGCGCCACCCTCAACACCGAAGAAAAGCTGGCCATTGCCCGGCAGTTGACCCGGCTGGGCGTCGATATCATCGAAGCGGGGTTTGCCTATGCCAGCCCCGGTGACTTCGAGGCTGTGCAGAAAGTGGCCGAGCAGGTGGGAACCCCCGATGGCCCCGTGATTTGCAGCCTGGCCCGCGCCCTCAAGCCGGACATTGAGGCAGCCGCTGCAGCCCTAAAGCCCGCTGCCAAGCCCCGCATCCACACCTTCATCTCCACCTCCGACATTCACCTGAAGTATCAGTTGCGCAAAACCCGCGCTGAGGTGCTGCAAATTGCCGAGGAGATGGTGGCCTACGCCAAGTCCTTCGTGGACGATGTGGAGTTCTCCATGATGGACGCCACCCGCTCCGATCCCGAGTTCCTATACCAGGTCATCGAGGCGGCCATTCGGGCGGGGGCTACAACCATCAACATCCCCGATACCGTCGGCTATGTCATGCCGGAGGAGTTTGGCCAACTGATCAAGGGCATCCGCGAAAATGTGCCCAACATTAAGCAAGCGATCCTTTCCGTGCATGGCCACGACGATCTGGGGGTTTCGGTGGCCAACTTCTTGGAAGCGATTAAGCAGGGCGCCCGTCAGGTGGAAGTGACGGTCAACGGCATTGGTGAGCGGGCCGGCAACACAGCCCTGGAAGAGTTGGTGATGGCCCTGCATGTGCGGCGCAGCTACTTCAACCCCTACTTCGGCCTGCCGGTGGACTCCGAGAAGCCCCTCACCCACATCAAAACTCAGGAGATCTATCGCACCTCGCGCCTCGTCTCCAACCTCACTGGCATGTTGGTGCAGCCCAACAAGGCTATCGTCGGCTCCAACGCCTTTGCCCACGAATCTGGCATCCACCAGGACGGCATGTTGAAGAACCGCCAGACCTATGAGATCATGGATGCCCAGACCATCGGCCTGCAATCGAGCACCTTGGTGTTGGGCAAGCACTCGGGCCGCAACGCCTTTCGCACCCGCCTCAAAGAACTGGGGTTCGAGCTGTCGGAGCAGGATCTGAACAAGGCCTTCTTGCGCTTCAAAGAGCTGGCTGACAAGAAAAAAGAAATCTCCGACCTGGATCTGGAAGCGATTGTTAACGACGAAACTCGCCCGGTGCCCGAACTCTACCGCCTGGAGCATGTGCAAGTGGTGTGTGGCAATCGAGAGGCTCCCACCGCCACGGTGCGCCTGGTAACCCCGGAAGGGGAAGAGCGGGTGGACGCTGCCGTGGGCACAGGCCCGGTGGATGCGGTGTACAAGGCCATCAACCGCATTGTCAATATCCCCAACAAGTTAATCGAGTTTTCTGTCCAATCGGTTACTGCCGGCATCGACGCCATTGGGGAAGTCACCATCCGCCTGCGCCACGAAGACCGCATCTTTTCCGGCCATGCCGCCAACACCGACATCATCGTCGCTTCGGCCCAAGCCTACATGAATGCCCTCAACAAGCTCTACTCTGCGCTGCACGCGGCACGCTCGACGGCTGACCAGCGCGAGGCTGCTGCCCAGAAGATCTGAGGGAAGGGTTAGGGAATCCCAGTCGTTTCCAACAAAGCTGGGATCCTTCGCTGCTGACCCTCACCCCCAGCCCCTCTCCTCTTGGGGAAGAAGGGAGCCCACGCTCAACCTAACCCTGTTGCAAATGACCCTATGGGCTGGCCGAAGGGATCCCATCCGCAAACACCCGCCCGATCACTTCCTCGATGGGCGGGTCGGTTACCGTTAGATCCAGCACATCCAGCTCTGCCAAGAGCTTGGCCACCGTTTGGGTGAGCTGCTCCCGCTGCACCCACAGCCGCGCCTCACAGCTGCCCGGATCCCCGTCCGTGCGCACCTCTCCATAGAGCTGCAGTTGGGCAACAGGGCAAGGGCGAGCCAATTTCAACCTCACCTCTCGGTAGGGGGCAAAGCGCTCCAGCAATGCCTCGAGGTCGCCATCGTACATGAGCTGCCCCGCGTTGATGACCAGCACCCGTTGGCACAGCGCAGTAATATCGGCCATGTAATGGCTGGTCAACAGCACCGTTGCTCCATAGCGGCGGTTGTAATCCCGCAGAAATTGCCGCACGCCGGCCTGGGCGTTGACATCCAACCCCAAGGTGGGCTCGTCCAAAAACAAGATCTGCGGGCGGTGCAACAGAGCCGCCAACAGCTCCGCCTTCATCCGCTCCCCCAAGGAAAGCTTGCGCACTGGTTGCTTCAGCTTGCTTTCTAGGTCGAGCAGCTCCGCCAGCTCCCCCACCCGCTCCCGAAACTCCTTCTCAGGGATCTCGTAAACGGCAGCGTTGATGCGCAAAGAGTCCATTGCCGGCAGATCCCAAATGAGCTGCTGCTTCTGCCCCATCACCAGGGTGATCTGCCGCAAAAACGCCGGCTCCCGGCGGTAAGGCACATGACCCACCACTTGCACCGTGCCGCCGGACGGATAGATCAAACCAGTCAACATCTTGAGGGTAGTGGTCTTGCCCGCCCCGTTGGGCCCCAAAAATCCCACCATCTCCCCCGGCTGAACTTGAAAGCTCACGGACTGCACCGCCGGGATGTGGCGATAGGTGCGGCGAAAAAAGTGGCGCAGGGTGCCAACCACTCCGGGATCCTTGACGGCCACCGGGTAAACCTTGCTCAGGTTGTGGGCAGCGATGATTGGCTCCAACCGGGTCGGCACATCAGGCAACATCTACCCCCACCCCTACAAAACGGCCAGATCCGCTACCCCAACCCCAAGAACAGAGCTTCCAGAGCTGGGCATACCGGATCTGCAGAGGGCTATTTCTCAGTATCCGAGGGAAAGCAACGAACGAATAGGGGAACTACAGCAGTCCTACGTCCATCCCAGGCTTACCCGTGGCCAGCTCCACCTTCAGGATGCGGCCACCCGATTTCTGGATGCGCTGCTGTTCCCGAAACCAGTTCTCATAGGGCACCAGCTTGGTGAAGTAGGTATTTTGCAGCTCCCGCTGGGTGCGAATTCGGGTTTGGCTGGGCACACAGGCCGTGATCTTGAACATGCGCATGATATGGGATCCCCGCTCAACAACAAAATGGGCTATCTCGACCAGCAGAACAGGCGACTCACCCCAGAAAGCTCGCGTACTTCAGCTAGCACACCAGATCCCTGTGGCAAATCGCCCGCCGTGCTCGTTGAAGAATGCACCTCCCCTGAGGCAATGACGCCGGGAGTTAGCTCAGGCCAGAGCAGATGTAATCGAAGTACACCCCCATTTCCTTGCCGGCCTCAGCACCCACCAGAGCGGCAGTTACCTCTTTCATGGCTTGGATGGCCTGGATGGTTGCCCCAATGGGCACTCCCAGGGAATTGTAGGTCTCCTTGAGCCCGTTCAGCACCCGCTCGTCCAGAATGGAGGGATCCCCGGCCAGCATGGCGTAGGTGGCGTAGCGCAGGTAGTAGTCCATGTCGCGGATGCAGGCAGCATAGCGACGGGTGGTGTACATGTTGCCGCCAGGACGGGTGAGATCAGAGTACAGCAACGCCTTGGCAGCAGCATCCTTGACGATGGTGGAGGCATTGGCCGCGATGGTGGCAGCCGCCCGCACCCGCAGCTCGCCTGTGGCGAAGAAGGCTTTCAACTTCTCCATGGCCGAGCTGTCCAGATACTTGCCTTGAACATCGTAGCTGTTGATTACAGCAGTAATTGCGTCTTGCATGATGAGCTTCCTAAATCCAAATCGACGAACAGCAAAGGGTTGTGCGGCAAAAACAATGAGGGATTAGCTCATTGCCCCCACCACAAAGTCGAAGTAGTAGCCGGCTTCAGCCGCATCGTCAGGAGAGAGCAGACCCATGGCCACCTGCTTCATTTGACGAATGCTCTCGGCCACCGCCGGAATGGGTGTGCCCAGGGAGTTGTACATCTCGCGGACACCCACCAGGCCGATCTCTTCAATCGGGGTGACATCGCCGGCAATGATGCCGTAAGTGATCAGGCGCAGGTAGTAGTCCATATCCCGCAGGCAAGTCGCCGTCATCTCTTCCCCGTAGGCATTGCCCCCCGGAGAAACAATGTCGGGGCGCTTCTGGAAGAGTTGGTCGGCAGCTTGTTTGACGATGCGCTCACGAGACTCGGTCAAGACTTGAGCAATGCGCAACCGCTTCTCGCCCGAGGTGACAAAGGACTTGATCCGATCCAGTTCCCCCGGGCTGAGGTAGCGGGCCTCCGCGTCCGCGTTCACAATCGATTTCGTAACAACACTCATGGATATCCATCCTCAAGTCGATTTTTTAAAGAGTATGACGAGCATACCCGCAAGCTATTTTCCGATATGCTTGCCGTCTGCCATCTCAGATCTTCACACTTCTTAAAATCTCTCCCAGAAAAGGGACAGTCCCATTCCCGCCCCGACAGGGCAGTTCCCTCCCCAAAGTCCGGCAAGAGAGGGGCTACAATCTCACTTAGACTCACTTAGAATGAAGGCTGAGTCGCCAGGGGATCCCTGCAGGCTTGGTTTAAGACATGCGTTGAGGTTGCGATGACGGATGCCTCTGGGTCAGAACGATTGAAGCGAGCGAAAGGTATTTCTGAGGGTACGCCCTCATCTCTGCCGGATCACCTCATCCGGGCCACGGCGGCAGAAGGCAAAATCCGAGTGGTGGGCTTGGTGGCCACCCAGGCGGTACAAGAGGCAAGGGAGCGGCACAAGCTCTCCTATGTGGCGACAGTGGCCTTGGGGCGGGCCATGAGCGCAGCCCTGTTGCTGGCGGCCAACTTGAAGCGACGCCAGGCGCGGATTAACCTGCAACTGAAAGGGAATGGCCCCTTGGGCAACATCTGGGTGGATGCCGGCTTGGATGGCACGGTACGCGGGTATGTGAGCAACCCCGCCATTGAGCTTCCTCTCACTGCCGAGAGCAAGTTGGATGTGGGCCGAGCCGTTGGGCGCTATGGCTACCTCCATGTGCTGCGGGATCTGGGGTATGGCCAGCCTTACACCAGCGCGGTGGAGCTGGTTTCGGGAGAGGTGGGAGACGACATCACCTACTACCTCTCCTCCTCAGAGCAGATTCCCTCGGCAGTCCTTCTGGGAGTAAATCTCGACTCACAGCGGGTACGCGCCGCCGGCGGAGTGTTGTTGCAGCTGATGCCAGGGGCGCCGGCCAGTCTGATCCCAGAGATGGAAGCCCGTTTGGCCAAAGTGGAAGAATTTAGCCCGATGTTGGCTGGTGGCGGCGGCTTGCGGGAGCTGTTGCAAATCTGCCTGGGCGACCTGGATCTGAAAATTGCGCCGGAAATGCGCACCATCCGCTTCTACTGCAAGTGCAATTCCGACCGAGTGAAGGGGGCCCTGCGCATGCTGGGGCGGGACGAGTTGCTCGATATGATCCACACCGACAAGGGGGCAGAAGCAGTTTGCCAATTCTGCAACGAGGTCTACCGCATCTCGGAAGACGAGCTGCGCTCGATTGTGGCGGAGATGTCGGCCACCCCCTAATGGCAAAATGATGGCCAACTACGGGATCCTCATTGTTTTCTGACACCTCTCGATGTTGTCTGAGCCCCCGGTTGAGTTGGTTGAATTATCGGTTGTTGTCCCCTGCAAAAATGAGGCGGACAACCTGGAACACCTGTTCGAACGCCTGCAACTTACCTTGGAGCCGCTGGGGATCCCCTACGAGATTATCTGCGTCAACGATGGCAGCCAAGACAACACGCTGGAAAAGCTCATTGCCTTCCATCGTCGGGATCCCCGTATCAAAGTGGTGAACCTTTCCCGTTGCTATGGCAAGGAGATCGCCCTTACTGCCGGCCTCGATCACGCCTCTGGTCGAGCTGTTGTTCCCATCGATGCCGACTTGCAAGATCCGCCGGAGCTGATCCCGGAGATGCTGCAGCAGTGGCGGCAGGGCTATCAGGTGGTTTATGCGGTGCGCCGCAGCCGCCGCGGGGAGAGCTGGCTAAAACGCTTTACAGCCAACGGCTTCTATTGGTTGATTGATCAACTCAGCCAGGTGCGGATCCCGCGCAATACGGGGGATTTTCGACTGCTGGATCGGCAGGTGGTGGAGGCAGTTAAACAGCTGCGAGAGCGCACCCGCTTTATGAAAGGGATCTTTGCCTGGGTGGGCTACCGGCAAACGGCCATTTTTTACGATCGCGCCCCCCGCTTTCGCGGCAAAACCCAGTGGAACTACTGGCGGCTGTGGAACCTAGCCATAGAAGGCATCACCTCTTTTAGCTCTTGGCCGTTGCGGGTGTGGAGCTACATAGGGTTGGCGATCTCGGTTCCAGCCTTTTTGTATGGCCTTTTTCTCATCATCCGCACCTTGCTCTTTGGCTCCGATGTACCTGGCTATGCCTCTTTAGCGGTGATGATCTTGTTTTTGGGCGGGATCCAGCTGATCAGCTTGGGCGTGATTGGCGAGTATTTAGGCCGCGTTTTTGAAGAAGTGAAAGGCCGCCCCCTCTACCTGGTCGATGGCACCTTTGGGTTTGAGACCCCACGACCTTCCCCTGCCCTAGATTCAGTACCTACGCAAAAGCTAGGATGAAAAGTCATCTTTCAGAGTTTTGGATCCCGAGGCAACATAACTTTGGTACTCGCGTATAAAGATATCTTTCATCTCTTCTGGAGATAGCTGGATCCCTTGGATTTTGGCGCGGGCGATGGCCTTCATCAGCTCGATATAGGCCAGGCCCAGAGAGAGAGTGAGGGTGGCTGCCGTAGTGGATTGGATAGCGCTGCCTACAATCCCCGGGCCGGGAATCATCTTCAGCAAGTTGGACACAATCGTTCGCCCGATTGCTGTTGTAATTGTAGTGCCTGCCAAAGCGGCTATCAAAGAGTAGTAAAAAGAAGGGGAAGCCTCGAAGCCAAAAATAAAGCTGATATTGGCAATCATGCCTGCTTGGGCTGTAACCAACAGAGGGGCATCTGCAAAGGGAAGGGGCACTGCCCCGATAAACGCTGCACTGGCCACATAGCCTGATACGTACTTAAAGGCAGCCTCGGCTTTGAGATCCACCCGCAGCAATTGCTGGCGGATAAAGGCAAGGCGAGCCACTTCCGGCAAAAGCTCTAGCGTGCAGCCAATTAGGTGCTCCAGCCCGTGGGCAGGAATGGTAATTTGCCGGTTAATCGCCTTGTTGCGGGCCAAAACGGGAACAATGTAGCGGACAGGCAAATTTTGATGCTGCAAATACCGGAAAAACTCGCTCTCTTCAGGATTGGGATATTCCAAGCATTGGGTTAAGACCAAGATGACGGGAACGTCTTTGAGTTCCAACTCCTTTAGCCATTTGCGTTCAACTTCCTCCAACCGCTTCAGTTCGTGGTGGAGGCAGTACCAAACAACATGGATGTGATGTTCAGGATCCTTAAAGCGCAGCTCCTCGATAAGCTGGGAAACCTCCAGGCGAACTTGCTGATTCTGTTCACCGTCTAGTTCCATGCCAGGTGTATCGTAGATGGTGATTGGGCAACCTGGCTTGGAATACTGACGAATGTGGCGGGTGACGGGGCTGCCAACACCGGTACGGGCCAGCTCATCTCTAAACACTGCATTGATCAAGGTGCTCTTGCCCACCCCGCTTTTGCCAATGACCAGGATGTTGCAGTGGCCCAACTCTGTCTGCGCCTCTAGGAGGTCCTTCTGTAGTATCTGAGACACCGAATTCCAGAAAGACTTAAAGGCTTCTGGCTTCTCGAGAGATTCAGAAGCTTCTGGGATGCCTCGGGCACGGTCAACAATTTGGCGGGTTAGGTCAGTCAGTTTCTCTAAGAAGGATGGGCTTTTCTGAGACATGCTTCTTGCTCTGGCTTCCTCGAGGCTGATAGCCCCACAAGGGTAGCCCAGGGGGGATCCTACCGCCAAGTTTCTTCCTATACAGGAGACTGCCCCAGCAAAGAGCAAATCTGTCCGCGCCCTGATCCCGCTCAGCGGGATCCGCAACAACGGGTTTATTGAGAGTTATTCACAAGAGTCATTTTCTGCACTATGCTAGATTTGGAGATAAGCACCCAAGGATCCCAGGCCCGTTGTGGCGGGCGCTCTAGGATTCACAGCTCCTTTTAACTTGTGCTGGAGAGTTTTATGTCCGAAACTTCAACCCTGCGCCAGTCTTTCAACAGCGTGCGCGACAATCCTGTCTTGCTTGGCACTGAGATAACCCAGCCGGTTTGCGAGGGGATGAACGCCCTGCTGGCCAGCTTCCAGGGGCTGTACTTGCAGTACCAGAAGCATCACTTCGTGGTAGAAGGCACCGAGTTCTATCCGCTGCACCAACTCTTCAAAGATCACTACGAGCAGGCGAGGGAGCATGTCCACGACCTGGGAGAACGCCTAGAAGGGCTGGGAGGTGTGCCGGTAGCCAGCTTTGCCACCTTGGCCCAGCTTTGCTGCTTTACCCCTGAGCCGGATGGAGCTTTTGAGGCACGGCAAATGTTGATGAACGACCTGGCGGCAGAGCAGGCCATCATCGATCTGCTGCGGCGGCAGGCAGCCCAGGCGGAGAGCCTTGGGGATCGGGCCACCCGCTACCTCTACGAGCAAATCCTGTTGAAAACAGAGGATCGCGCTTTCCATCTCCATCACTTCCTGGCCAACGATAGCCTGGTGTTTGGCTTGATGAACGGCAGAGTCTAGCCAGAGGGTCTACAGGTGGGCTTGAGCCTGCCTAGCTTCCGGCCTCTGGCTTTTTTTTGAAAGGCTATTGAGAATTTGTTTCATCTCTTCACTATTCTTTACTCTGAGGTGCTGATCCCGGCCATGAACCCCGTCTTTCTGGACTCTGAGCGCGGCTATCTCTTGAACATTCCTCTGGGCGAGCGCTGGCGCATTGGTCGGCGGTTAGTGGAATTGGGGATCCCGGCAGTTTGTACAGGAGATGGTCGTCTGCGGGTGGAGGTGAGTACTCCATTGGCTGTTCTACAGGTGCGCAGTGTGATCCGTCAGCACACAGCGCGGCGACAGGAGTTATTGGATGGCCTAGAGGTTTGTTGGCAGCTCAACACAGAGGCTGGGGGTCAAGATGAGCAAGTTCCCTAAGCAAGGAATCCCGTTTGAGTCGGAGGGCCAGTTTTTGGGATTTCTTCCCGATAAAGACGGCAAGCTCAAGTACCTGCGTTGGCAGGCTGGGGCTGACATTTTTTCCGGCAAGATCCCCAAGTCTCTGCGCTCTGCCCTCTACCGCACCCTCAAACCTGGAGACACCGTGCAGATCTGTGGGGAGCGGGAGGTGGATTCGCACAAAGGGCGAGAGAAGTGGGTGCTTTACCGGGTGGTTCCCCTCGGAGAGAGGGCGGGGGGTTTGTCTTCGGCTTCTGGGGCTGAGGCAGCTTCCGAACCGGTTGCTCCAAACATCACAGATATCAAAGGAGATATCAAAGGTACAGACATCAAAGGTAAGGTGCTGGTCTGCCAGAAATCCGACTGTTATCGGCGTGGGGCCGGAGCGGTGATGCAAGCCCTGAACGCCCACTTGGCCGCCTACTCTGGTTCGATTTGCGTGCAGGGGGTGGGCTGCATGAAAGATTGTAAACGGGGCCCCCATGTGGTGTTTATGCCCGACAAAGCCCGTTATAGCGGCGTTTCCCCCCAGGGGATCCCGGCTTTGTTGGAGCGGCATTTTCCGCTTTCCTCGCCGCAACCCCAAGAGGTTGAAGCAGCAGCTTCTTCCTAACGCCCATGGGATCCCCACCGGCGAACAGCTCTGTGAGGTAGGCACAAAATCAAAGGGTGCAGCAGGAGTTTTCCGGCAAACCTAGGCGGAGCGAGATCCGGATTGCCGGGTGGTACAAAGGATCCCTCCTGTGTGATGCTACAGACAGAGGCAGGCTAGGGGAGGGAACAAACCTTGCGGGTGGGGATCATCGGCACCGGCTACGCAGCTCGCTCACGGGCCGAGGCCTTGCGCAAAGATGGGCAAGTGCAGATTGTCGCTATTGCCGGTCGAGCTCCCGACCGGAGCGATGCTTTTGCCGCCGAGTTGGGGGCCGTCGCCTATTCGGACTGGTCTTCTCTGTTGGGCGAGCAGCGGCTGGATCTGGTTTTTGTCAGCACCATCAATCGGGATCATGCCGCCATTGCCCGTGCTGCTCTGGAGGCAGGGATCCACACCGTCGTGGAATATCCCCTCGCCCTCAGCGCTGCCGAAGCGCGTTCCTTGGTGCAATTGGCAGCCGAGCGGCAAGTGCTGCTGCACGTCGAACACATCGAGCTAATTAGCGGCGTTCACCGGTTGCTGAAACAAGAGCTGGAAGGGTTGGGCAAGCTGTTTGCCGTTCGCTACATCACTCTCACCGCCACCCACCCCGCCCCCGATCGCTGGACCTATCGGCCTGAGTTGTTTGGCTTCCCCCTCATGGGGGCTGTTTCTCGCATCCACCGCTTGGTGGACTTGTTGGGCAAGGTGGAACGGGTGAGCTGCCAACTGCGCTACGACGGGCCGGACCTGCCCCACCGCTACAGCAGTTGCTACTGCACAGCCCAACTGAGTTTTGCCAATGGGTTGCTGGCGGTGTTGACCTATGGCAAGGGGGATTCCCTGTGGTGCTCGCAGCGGCTACTGGAGTTCCACGGTCAACGGGGGGGCCTGTTGATCAACGGCGAAGAGGCAACGTTGCTGCGGCCCGGCAGCGCCCACCCTCTAGAGACGGGATCCCGCCACGGCCTGTTCGAGCAAGACACCCGCATGGTGCTGGATCACCTGCGCCACGGCAGACCCCTCTATATCCATACTGAAAACATGCTCCACGCCCTGGCGGTGGCCGAGGCAGCCGAGCGATCTGCCCAAACCCAGCAGGTGGTTTGCGTTCAGGATTGGCCCTAAGGGAAGTCCCTGATACATTTACGCTGAACACTGC
>NZ_JANSHV010000136.1:0-897 GCF_047461775.1 Synechococcus sp. R6-5 | reverse complement strand
CAGAAGGGTTGGGCTACAGTTGGAACCTTGTCAAGGGTCGCTGGTGGGGAGTGTTTTGGGCACTTCTTATCTTTGGCCTCACGGTGGTTGTGGCATTTCTGGCCGGGATTTTCATCTTTGTCTTCACGGTAGTTGTGATTTCGCCTTCCGCTGAGACCTTTGCTGACAGAATCGTGGAAGCTGGAAGCCCTGTGGCTGGGATTGCTGCCATCACGGCAGTCGTGCCTATCCTGAATGTCTACGTCGTGCTCCTGTTCCGATCCCTGCAACAATTGAAGGGGCAGGCGGTCTCCTATTGGGGATAGCAAAAAGGGGGTTCCCCGTGCCTGGCTTTGAGATGAGAAGGGATCCCTTCTTGGGATTTCGGCTCAACCCGAGATGTCCTAGGTGAGATCCCGTGGTATGAAGGGGGTGGACTGGGCTGCCCACGAGGATCCCTCTGCCATGCAAAGCGCCACCCTTAGCCCGATTCTGCTCTTGCGGCGGTCGTTTGAGTTGGTAGGTCCCATCTACTGGCCGCTGCTGATCCTGACCTCTTCTAGCCATATCGCGTTCTTCGTTGTAGGTCTGACCTCACCTTCCCTCGGGATGATCCTCTCCTTGCTCCTCCTGGCCTATGTCCTAGTCGGCGCGCCCATCTTGACAGGAGCAGCCTTTTGGCTGGTGGATCAGCACTTGAAGCAGCGAACTCCCTTGCTGGGCAATAGCTTGGATCAGGCTTTCTCTAAGGCAGTGCCTCTGATATTCGGCAGCCTCCTGGTGAATCTGATTTCCTCACTAGGGATGCAGCTGTTTGTGTTTCCCGGCATCTATTGCCGGGTAAGGCTAGCTTTCACCCTCTGCGCAATTGCCCTGGAGGACAAGGGTGCCACAGAAGGGTTGGGCTACAGTTGGAAC
>NZ_JANSHV010000135.1:0-15924 GCF_047461775.1 Synechococcus sp. R6-5 | reverse complement strand
GCTTATTATTGACTAGAGTCATGCTCCTTCGCTACGCAATGCTCAGGCGGCTGGTCTGAGGCTGGCTTATTCTGACCCTTGGCCCGCAGATCCGACGCCCCCGACAGATGTTGAGACGGGTCTGGAGTGGCTGGTGAAAAACTCTGGGCAAGTTTTACCGGGTAGTTTCACCACCTCTATCCCTATGGTGCTCCGCACCGCCGAGGCGACTGGCTGGGCAGGAGTATCCAACTCGGCAGAACAGAAGGGGTTGACCGCCTAATCTTCGTCTTCATCTTCTTCGTCATCTCCGTCTTCCCATTCCTCATCGAGATCCAGCAGCAGGGCATAGAGCTGATCAAAAAGCTCTGGCGGCTCATCGGGGGTGAGCAGGTAGGGATCCCCTTCGTCAGGCAGAGCGGCGTAGAGCAAAACGGGATCGAGGGGGGTAAAGATGCCGTATTTCTTCTCTTGGTAGAAAAAGGTAGCTAGCAGTTGAAACTCCTGGGCATCTTCCTCGCTCTCGCCCAGCTCGAACACATCTTCCTCTTCGACCGGGGGCAATTCCCCCTGAACCGTGAGGATGTCGAAGCCATTTTGCTGCAAGGTGAGGTTCAACTCCCCCAAGACAGCCTGGATGGTGGGCAGGGTAGCCTGTAGCTCTTCGGGATCCGGCTCGTCCAGGATCCCTTCCATGTTGGCATCGCCGTTCACCGCTTGGCTGGGTTCTTCTTCCCCTTCCCAAACCAGCACTTTGATCACAGCATCAACGGGAGTCACCAGAGCATAGGTCTGCTCGTCGATGACCACCTGACGCAGGATCTCGCACTTGAGAGGCTGGTTTTGCTCGTCGCGGAGCACCAAGGTTTCATGGGATTCAGTCATTGAAAACAGCCCAGGGTAGGAAAGACGGGGGTGTACAGAAGCTCATTCTCCCATGTTCTGCCCCCCTGCAATGCTGAGGGATCCCTTCCAGGCCCACCGGCAGAACTCTATGCTTCGGCTTCTCCTTCTGCTTGGGTTAAGGCTTCCAGAGCCAATAAAATCTCCTCTTCTCGGCGGGCGTAGGTTTCTTCGTCAATTTCTCCCAAATCTAGCTGAATTTGCAGGGCCGTAAGTTCTTTTTGCAGGTTTTCTTTGCTATCCAGCTGTGCTTCGGCGCGTTCTTGGATCTGCTCTGCTAGCCAAAGCAAACTTTGGGCCGGCCAAGTCAACAATTGCCAAACCATCCCAGGGCCCCTAAAGCAGATGATGAGTCTTCGTAATCCTATCAATTTGGATTCTCAGGTGGCCATTGCCCCGGCCTAGCCGTGAAACTTTTTGTTCCCTTCCTCCCCAAGCTGGAAAGACTGGGACACGCACGAAGCGCCAGGGGAAACACTGGCTATTGGTGCTCAGGCAAGTCCTAGCCGCGAAGACTAATCCTCTCGCTGGTGCTTCTCGATCCACTCCATGAGCTCCCCCTCGGAATGGGTACACAGGCGCTCTCCCGTGATTGGGTCTTGGACAGACCACCAGACCATGCCGCTGCCATCTACCCACTGCCGCACCCGCAGTTCATCGCAGGCCGCCAAGACTGCCTTCAGGCTCTGCCAAAGGTGGCGCAGTCCTCTGAAGAGCGCTGAAGAGAAGGGATCCCTGCCGCCGTACTCGGCTGCCAGCTGCCGCTCTTCTTGTTTCAGCAGCTCCATCAAGCGGGTGTTGTTGGCCGCCCTAGCTGCTTCCAAACGACGGGCCAGGGAGGCTGCTATGTTTTGGCGATGGCGGGCCAGGAGACTTGTCCCCCTCATTTCAGCGGCTGCATTCATAGGGCTGCTCTGCATTATCAGTACCTCTACCCGATCAATCCTACCAAAAAATCTGTAATCAGCGATACGGAAATTGCAAAAACTATGGATCATGCGCTCTGCTGGGTGGAATTCAGTCCCAGTGCTCTGCCTGGGAGCTGCCGGAAGTTGATCGAATAAGGGGCCACCTGAGCAGCTCAGGGGCTTTCCTGGGGTGACGGATTTACGCGAGCTGACCTACAGGCGGCAAATTCAAGCAGAGCGGAGACCGGTGCTTTTCCGCATCTTGCGAGAGAAAATGCGTCCAAACCTACGCAGGGCTGCCCAATTTCAGAGCGAGCCAGCCAAAACAGCTCAGGCATGAGGCGGAGGGGAAAAGGATGAAGGACTATCGACTTCAAGGAGGCCTGAATTTATCCTTCCAGCCATGTCCCGTAGCTCCTGCATCAACTCTTGATCTTGAGAGGCAGTACGTGCTCCTGACTCGGCAGCCCATGCTTTCAGGCTTTGAATTTGGTCACGAGCGATAGCAGCTAGAGGAACCGTTTGCTGAATGGCAGTCAAGATATCTTCTTGGGTGAACTCGCGGGGTGGATCCTGATTAAAGGCCATGTGCATGGCGTCATAAATAGTCTGTTCAATTTCCGCTCCGCTGAAATCCTCTGTAGCCATAGCCAGGTCGGTATAGGAAAAGTCTCGTACTCGGTTGGGCCGTAGCCGCCGGATGTGGACTTGAAAAATCTCTTCGCGCTCCCTCTGGTTGGGCAAGTTCACAAAAAAAGTTTCATCAAATCTGCCCTTGCGAAGTAGCTCGGCAGGCAAGACGCGGACATTATTGGCAGTGGCGACAATAAAAACGGGCTTGGTCTTTTCTTGCATCCACGTAATCAGGCTGCCGAAGACGCGCTTGCTGGTGCCCGAATCGCCGGAAAATTCGCTGTTGACACCGCCAAAGGCTTTGTCCAGCTCGTCGATCCACAAAACACAAGGAGCCATCGCCTCGGCAATTTGGATCATCTGGCGCACGCGGCTTTCACTTTCGCCGACAATGCCTCCAAACAATCGTCCCACATCCAGCTTGAGCAGAGGCATCCGCCACTCGCGGGCGATGGTTTTGGCACATAGGGATTTGCCGGTGCCCTGAATGCCAACCAGCAAAACTCCTTTGGGACTCGGCAGGCCATAGGCATGGGCCTGAACACTGAAGCTGTTGCGGCGCCCCCTAATCCAGGCTTTGAGGTTTTCCAGGCCACCGACGTTTTGCAGAGTCTCAGAGGGATTGTAAAACTCCAGGATTTCAGTTTGGCGGATGTATTGTTTTTTCTCTTCCAAAACGAGATCAATATCCCCTTCGCTGACCTTGCCCTTGGCAGCTAAGGCGCGGGCCAGGATGCGTTCAATGCGCTGCCGCGTCAGCCCTTGGCAGGCTCGGATCAGTTGCTCAAGAGCAAGACCGCTCACCTGCAGTAGATTAGGAGGGATAACGCTGGTGATAATTCGTTCAATTTCAGAAGTGCTGGGCAAGGGAAAGTCACAGACCACCATTTCTTCTCTCAGGTCTGAGGGTACAACTGCTTCTGGCCCCATGAGAATAATGGATTTGCGGCTGCTGCGGCTCTGCCTAGCTAAAGTTTTCAGGTAGCGAATGACGGGATAATTATCCGAGCGTTCTGGATTTCTCAGGGTAGGGTTAAAGTCTTTCAAGACACAAATCACTGCTTCATCTTCTCTGATGGTGCCGATGCGGTTCAAGGCAGGCATCAATTGCCCCTTGTTCTGACCGTTATCTGACCAGCCAGAGACAATATCCCAGATTAAGAGCTTGCGTTTGGGCTTCAGAGAGTCGGCTAGGATGGTAATACCTCCTATTTTTGTTAGACGTCAGTAAGTGTTGCCGCAAGGAGGGCATTGAAGACATCCTTGAGGCGGGTTGCCTCAGTTACTGCAGTGCTTGTTCCGTTTGGCATGGTTATACCTCCATCTATTGGAGGAGAACATAAAACACATACCACTTCTTACTCTCTTGGCCAATGCAACTCACGACTAAGTAAACTGGTCCTCGTTCTACTGTCCTACATTCGCACCAATCTGGCTTGTTTTCGGTTCCGCAGTTAAAGAGGACAGTAATAGCATCAGGCAGGGGGACCGGTCCTAAACTTACAGGAACCACCTGTTCTATAGAGACGGGCTCTTTCGCGACCTTTTTAACAACCTGCCATGCTGCCTCGCGTAGTGTCCTTGAGTGAATAATAATAACCCCCCCCCCAGGCACCCCTGCACGCGAACGAAACCTTTTCGAACTGACCGATAGTGTAATATTTTTGAACGGGTCGTGCTCGTCAAAGAGAATCAGTTCGCCTTTTGGTCCAAGCGTGCACATTGGTTGCATCTTGGCAGCGTTTGAGTCTGGTTTTTCTACGATTGCTTCGGTTTCCAAGACAACCCTGCCTTGCAAGTTCTTGAATTGGGCGAGCCACTGCCCGCTGGCAGGATTTTGCGAGATGCGCACAACATAGAATCCCGGGTTTATTTCCCTTCCGGCAAATCCCAGCTTCGCACCTGAATAGACAAAGAGAACATCCGCACCTTTAGCAAGTTGCTCGATGCTCAGTCTATCGGCACCTTCGATCATCGAGTTTACGATAACCGTGCCCGAGTCATCAAACGGAATGGCAATGAAGTTGTCCGTGCGAATCTTCACGCCCGCTTGACGCGCAGCTTCTTGCATCTCAGTGATAATCGAACGGCGAAATTCCGCGTTTACCTTTTGGAGGTTGATCTCCGCAGGTGGAAAGGTGGGTGTGGGCCGTGGTATTATCGGACGTGGTCTTTCTTGTGCGTGTGCGCCATGGGCAAACAACGCTGCCATCGCACACAAAACTACTAAAACGGATTTGCAGATCTTTGACATTGTACTAATCATCGCTTATCTCCTCCTTTCTGTCTTTTTGATTCAGTTTGCTGTCTGTCATTTTTATTGTTACCAGGCTACCTGCCAGCCTATGCCTGGACCAAGGTCCATTATGTCGTAGCAGCGATAAGCCCCGTTGGGGCCGAGACTGCCGCATATGCGCCACCAATTACAGTTTCCTTTCGCATCACGACGCATACAGGTGATCGTTTGGGCCGGTTGATCGCCCAACTTTATCGGCGTGTCGAGCGCGCTATTCTCCAAGGCTTGTCGCAAAGCCCTCTCGTCTTCAATTGGCCCATTCCATTTCACTGGCGCATATGTTCGTACGGTAACCGGCTCGGGTAGTGGTGTAGGCTTACCTATGGGGCCACCGCAATCGCCATGATACAGGGTACAGAAGAGTCGCTTGAATTCTCCTAGGGTTTCAGGCGTCTGGTTGAAGGTTATCACGATCAACCGCTGTGAGGTGTCTGGACTCGACATCCGACTGCTTTCACCGAGACGCGGGATATCTAAATCAAGCAAGCACATGCAATAAGGCACAAGCGGAGGTCTAACGAAATCTACACACGACGGACTGATGGGCCTCGGACATGGCCCCGGCCCGCCTTCGCTTATTTGTTTGGCGTTAAAAAACAGCACAGGACCATGCTCGCGAAAAAGCTCGCCCAGTGTCGGGGACTTGGCCATTAGAAAGTTTGATTGATCGCTCTCAGCTCTTTGTCCTGAAAAGGAGGTGGCGGGGCGCACGAGATCATCTTTTTTCCTATGGGTAGAGTCGCTGTCAGCAGCCTGCCCCCGCCTTCTCTTACCCGTTTCGCTCTCACCACCATTCAAAGAAAGCAAGGCCCCAAATTCTGCGAGCGTTACTTGCTCTAAAAAGCTCATGTTTGAAGCACCCGGCATGAGCCTTGGCGGCGAGCTCTTGGTCTTGATTGTCAGGTTAGCGGCCTCAACGACGTGTTTGACATCTGCGGAAGAGATACTTCCTTGTCGGTAAATAAAGAGGATGTGTAATTCTCCCGAGTCATTAGCAACTGGCACTTTCTTTCTTGTCATGTCTGGCAACGGACGTGGTATTGATTGAACGAGCACTTGCCTCTTCTCGGTCTGCTGCTTTTCTTGTGTTTCTTGCTGTGCAAGGGTATGCCCCGTGCTGAAAACAAGAGCTACGAGAAAAACGGAATGCAAAGCTATAGTTGTTATTCTCTTCATGATGACACCTTCTAACGTTTGAGTTCTGCACGCTATGTGGCAGTTGTCACAACCAAGGGTTTCTCTGGCATCACTAATTGTTGGAAGTAGGTTGCATAGTGACCGAGAGCCCCTTGGCCGTGAACTATCTGTTGTTTCCCAAAACTCCGTAATGATCTTACGGGAGTGTTGTTCCTGTTCTGACTCGGACGAACTTAAGAGAGCACATCCTCCGCTTCAGTTTGGATTGAACGACGGATCGAACACCTTCTTGAATTTGCACTTCCCGGGTTTGTAGATGGCTTGAATTTCCGCTTGCGACAGTGCCCGGTTGAAGATCTCCACCTCGTCGATCACGCCATTGAACGTGCGCGGATAACCGGCGGCGCGAATCGGAGCCGCTGTCGAGCCGATGGTCCAGGGAATCGAAGGGTCGTAAGTAATGGACGATGTGAACGGCTTCGACGCTTCGAGGTTGCCGTTGACATAGAGCTTCATGGTGCTGCCGTCGTAGGTTGCGGCGACGTGGTACCACTGCCCTGCCGGGAAAGTCGAGCTCGAGACGATTTGATCCGTGTTCATATTGCCAAAGGTGAAGCCGAACTTCTGTTGTTGCGCGCTCCACCAAAGCGAGATCGGGACGTCCGTGTACCCTGTTGGTGCGGACAATCCTTTCTGCACGATGACGCTCCCCCAGAAGTCATTGTTCGGTCCGGGGCCTTGCGGCTTGACCCACGCGTCGATGGTGAACTGCTGGTTGGCCAGCGCGGACGAGTGCGGGATCTCGATGTAGCTGCCCGGGCTGAACGTCACGCCTTGACCGTCCTTGCCCGCGACGAAGCTGATTGCGTTGGTCGCCGAAGGATTGTTGGAGCCTCCGGAATCGTTCGCATTCCCGTCCATCCGGTACCACGCGACCATACCCAACGGTGGTTGCACGCATTTGCACTTGCCCGCAGAGCCGGCATTGAAGATCGCTTGAATCTCTTGCTGCGTGAGCGCACGCTTGATGAGCTCTACTTCGTCAAGATCGCCAGGGAGGAAGCCACCGCCATTTTGGGCTGGCGTTCGCATGCCCAGATACAGGTCGCTTGTGTTGTCCAGATTCCCCGTCAGTGGCGAACCGGCAAACACCTGGACACCGTCCACGTAGAGGCGCACACCACTGGTTGCGTTCGCCCGATTCACCACCGCCGCCACATGGTGCCACTGACCATCAGCGACATTTGGGCTCGTCGGTGGAGCAACGTAGTTTACGCACGCACGACCTGGTGTAGGGGTGGCGGCGCAATCCGAACTCCCAACACCATTAGCCATCTGGAATCCCAATCGGCCATTGACGAGGAAGAGCGAGTACCCCTGCGGTGTGGGACCACTACGCTTGTCCACGAGCACGATCAGGCCTGAAGAACCTGTGCGCACCCACGCATCCAGCGTGAAATTGCCAGTGCCAACATTCAGCTCGGCATGGTCAGGTACGCGCACATGGTCATTTACGCCATCGAATCGGAGCGCACCAGCAACCTTTCCGGATACTGGCGTCGGACCATTCACATGCGTTCCGTTGTTGGGGAATCCTGCAATATCGGCAGCCGTTGTTCCCGAGGTCTCATCCAGCGGCCACCACGCGACCATACCCGACGGCTGTTGCACGCAAGGCGGCTGCGTGCCTGAACCAGCATTGTATATTTGAGAAATCTCATTCGCTGTCAGCGCACGGTTATAAATCTGCAATTCATCGAGGGCGATGGGTTCGTCGACCGAACTCGGTTGGTAGCCTATCATGATGGAGAGGTTGTTGACGAGCGAACCCCACGGTGCCGTGCCAGTATATGTGCCCTTCGGCGCGCCATCCACGTACAAGGTGACAGCGAGCGAATTGCTGCCGACGTTGCGCGCAAAGGTCACGGCGACCAAGTGCCACTGATTGGGCGTGATTGCCGTGTTTGATCGCAGCGTTTGGGGCGTGTTGCTGTTGTCCCCCCATAGAAATTCCAAATAGGACGAACCGCTGCCCGCGGGGCGAACGACGTAGAGCGCGTAGCCTCTGTTCTGCGGGGCGTCGTACTTGTTGAGGATGTAGTGTCGCCCACCCGGACCCGTAGGAGGCGCCGGAGCCGAAGTAGGCGGGAATTTTATCCAAGTAACAATGGAGAAGTCACCCTGTCCGATGAATGGCAAAGCCCCACTCGTGTTGGTAACTACAGCTCCGGTTAACCCTGATCCTGGGAATTTGACGAAGTCGATCGCGCCGCCGAATTGGCCTGCGATCGGTTGCGGCGCTTGTGTAGCGCCGACGGGCGACTTCATTGGTCCCGCATGGTTATTGCCGATTACCTCCTGCAGGACGGTGCTTCCGTTCGAATCATTCATCGGCCAACAAGCGATGGGCCCTGGCGTAACACCACCAGTCTGACATGAAGTGGCCGGATTAGAGTTTGACTGTGCGTGCGCGATGGCGGCGCTCATCGCCAGCATCATCGATCCAAAAATTAGAACAAAAGTAGACGATTTTCTTATTGTTGTTTCTCCTTTTCTTCGTCTTTCTCCTTTTCTTCGTCACGATTGTTTCTCTTTGTTCCTTATAAAGCATCAAGGAACTTTCCAATGGTTGATGACGCGCTTTAGCAGACCTTTTGCAAAAAGATTTGCTCTTTGCGTTGTTTTCTCGCTGTCGGCAGCCTTTTACCAAGTGACCACCCAGCCGAAAACAGGGTCTTTGACAACGTCATAACATTTCCATCCTAGGCCAGCTTTCTCAGGGCCGAAAAGGTGTTCCTGACACACAAACACATCCTGTTTACCAATGAGGTGAGTTAAAAATTATTAAACACTCAGGAGTAATGTATCCCTCGTCAAGGGATCCCTTAAGTACAGCTAAGTACAGCCCCTCTCCTATCGGCCTCCTTCAGTTCAGGTAGCTGGATAAGGGCAAGCATTACCAAGCATTATGGGTTGTCAGCCAAGGGATCCCGGCAGGAAACACAAGCAGGGTAGACAGATAGGTATGGGGTGTTACGGCGGCCAAACCACTCGTAGCGGTGATCCCGGATCTGTTCGTAGCCTCGATCCCCCAGAACCTTCAAGCCAGGAAAGTTGCGGTACAGAGCCAGCCACACCTCCCCGCTCGGCAAAAGGGCGGCAATTTGTTCAATGGCAGCGGATCCCTGCCAGCGGCGCTCTGGGTGCTCCAGATCGATGAGAATCATCCCCAGCTCCACCTGCTCCGGTGGGATCCCCCATTGGGCCAGGGTAGAAGCATCTTGCATGGGGGCATAGCAAAACTGCCGTCCGCGATCCAGTTGCTCCAAGAGCTGAACGCCGGTGGCACAGAGGTTGCAGAGGCCGTCGTAGATAACCATGTAGGGCATGGTGGGATCCCTCAGGCGGGCTGACCCAAAATCTGGGCTTGGTACTGGGCTTCGGTAAGCAGTTGCCGAGGCTGCCGCTGCAGGAACACCCGACCCATCAGGTGATCGTATTCGTGCTGAAAGATCCGCGCCGGAAAATCCTGCCAGACCACCCTTTGCTGAACGCCTTCTGGAGTGTAATACTCCACCTCCACTTCGCGGGCGCGGGCCACCAGACCACGGCAATTGGGCACACTCAAGCAGCCTTCCCAACCCAGCACCTGTTCAGCACTACAAGCCAACAGACGGGGGTTAACCATCACCAAAGGCTGCATCTGTGGGGCGTTGGGATAGCGGGGATTGGGACGAGAGGCCACGATCAGCACTTGGAGCAGGGATCCCACCTGAGGAGCAGCCAAGCCCACCCCCTGCGCCTCTTTCAGGGTAGCCAGCATACCTTCTATAAGATCCTGCAAGGCCGGCGTTTTGAACTCCGTCACCGGCTCGGCCACTTGCGTCAGGATGGGATCCCCCAATTGGCGTAGGCGAAAAGTCATGGCTTGCCCCAAGCAATTCTTCTTCTCAGTCTAGCGGGGATCCCTGAGCAGCCTAGCGGCTCTTGCCAGTAGCCACCAGTTCCAGGGCCAGCTTGGAGCGCTTCAGCCCTTCTGGGATGGGGATGGGGTAGTGGCCGGTAAAGCAAGCGGAGCAGAACGAGTTGGGATCCCGGCCCGTGGCAGCCAGCATGCCTTCCCAGCTCAGGTAGGCCAAAGAATCCACTCCAATCTTCTCGGCGATTTCCTCTACGGAATGCTGGGCAGCAATCAACTGATCCTGGCTATCGGTATCGATGCCGTAGAAGCAGGGATGGGTGACCGGGGGGCTGGAAATGCGCATGTGGACCTGGGTAGCCCCCGCCTGGCGCAGGGCCTTGACGATTTTCTGGCTGGTGGTGCCCCGCACAATTGAGTCGTCCACAATAACAATCCGCTTCCCCCCCAGCACATCTTCCAGGGGGTTGAGCTTCATGCGAATGCCCCGCTCCCGCATGGATTGGGTGGGCTGAATAAAGGTGCGGCCCACGTAGCGATTTTTGATCAGCCCTTCGGTGTAAGGGATCCCCGACTGGCGAGCATAGCCAATGGCCGCCGGCGTGCCGGAATCGGGAACGGAGATCACCCAGTCGGCCTCTGCCGGAGCCTCCTTGGCCAGTTGTTCTCCCAGCCGCACCCGGTAGGAGTAGAGGCTTTCCCCGTGCATCCAACTGTCTGGGCGGGCGAAGTAGATCATCTCGAAGATGCACAACTTGGGGGTGGCCTCCGCCCAACGCACCGATTGCAGCCCCTGACGGCTGATCCACACCAACTCTCCCGGCTCCACCTGCCGCAGAGGGTCGGCCCCAATGATATCCAAAGCACAGGTTTCTGAAGCCAACACGTAATGCAGCGGCTCGGCCTCGGGGTGGCTGAGGGTGCCGTCGCTGCAGATGATCTCCAGCATCTCTGACTGCAGCAGCTCATCCAGAGCGGGGTTGCTGCTCAAAAGCCCCAACACCAGCGGACGCACCCCATAGGGATCCCGTGCCCCGATCAGGCCCTCTGGCGTGCCGATCACCAGACTAAAAGCCCCCTGACAGCGGCGCAAAGCTTGGCAAGTGGCCGCGATCCAATCTTGACCTTGGTTCACCGCCTGGGCAATGGCGTGGGCAATACACTCGGAGTCGGTGCTGCTGGTTAGGTGCCGGTCGGCGGCCTCCAGTTCCTTCCGCAGCTCTTCCGCATTGACCAAATTGCCGTTGTGGGCCAGAGCCAGCGGCCCCAGGCGAGTCTCCACGATCACCGGCTGAGCATTGGCCACGCGGCTGGATCCAGTGGTGGAGTAGCGGGTGTGACCAACCGCCAGATCCCCGGTCAGTTGGGCCAAGTTCACTTCATCGAAGACCTGGGAGACCAAGCCCATCGCCTTGTGAACCCGGCAAAAGGATCCCTCAAAAGTGGCGATCCCTGCCGATTCTTGGCCGCGATGCTGCAAGGCAAATAGGCCAAAGTAGGCCAGCTTGGCCACCTCCTCTCCTGGAGCCAGGATGCCAAAGACCCCGCAAGCCTCTTGCAGCTCTTCCCGGGCATACCCCGCCCCGCTGATGTTTTCTGAGGGGTACAGGGCATCAACGCCAACGGCAGTCTGCCCCTCTGCTTCTCCACAGCCAGAAGATGGTTCTGCTCCCGCCCTTGCTGCCATGGATCCTCGTCTTGCTGTCACGCTTACCAGTCTAACTCGGCCCAGGTCATTCCCCTCTATCTGGCTTCACCCCCAAAGGGGGAGTCCACAGGTGGGGTTTGCAAAAAGCCAAGACTCTATCTATAGTGTTAGCAGCGTGTAAGCGCTGCTGTGGCTGAGAAGCAGCCTGGCCGAGTTTTTGAGTTGGACACCACCAAGGCTCGGCTCTCCCAGAACCGGCAGGATCCCAAAGCTTTGTGTTGTGAGGAGTCAAACCCCATGAGACAGCAGCCCCATAGGTTCCGTCAGAGCTGGACGTTAGCAGCCTCCTCTGTAATAAGGGCCAGTGTAGCCGCTCTTCTGTCGTTGTCACTGGTGGCTTGCCAAGAAGATGCCGGCGAACAGCCTGCGGTTACCATCACGCCGATAGCGGTGGTGGCTCCAACGCCCACTCCTTTCCTCATCCCCAGTCCTGTCCCTACGCCGCCGCCCACCCCTCTGCCTACCCCGACCCCCACTCCCCTCTTGAATCCTTTCCCCACTCCCAGCCCCTCTCCCACTGCTTCCTTTGCAGCAGAGCCGCCTTCGATTGCCGTGGTGGCCCTGACGGACGCGCGACAGACGGTACCCTTCAACGTGCTGGTGGCCGTGACGACTCCTGCAGGTTTGGGGGCCGGCATCAGCTTCCGGGTGGAAATCCGACAAAGCCCCCTCACCCTCACCTTTGATTTCACTGCCGCTGCCGTCGGCTGTCAGCCCAACAGCAGAGCCTGCATTGGCACCATCCCCATCACCATTCCCACTTCTGCTCCCACCGGGGATTATGAGGTGACGGCAATGGTGGCGGATACCCAGGGCCGAATTGCTTCGGCCAAAGCTCCTTTACGGGTGTTGCCTGCGCCCAGTCCCTCCCCCTCGCCAACGCCGACCGGCACCCCCAATCCCTTTCCCTCGGTATCCCCTTCGCCCAGACCCAGTCCCTCTCCCAGTCCTTCGCCGACGCCCAGCCCCAGAAGCTTCTAACTCCCTCAGGCAGTCTCTCTTGTCGATTCAGGACTAAGGTAGCTCTTGAAGAACTCGCTTCAGGGTGGCGATCAGGTGTTCAATATGGGCTTCCTCGATGATCAAAGGCGGGGAAAGGGCAATGGTATCACCTGTGGTGCGAATCAATACCCCCCGCTCGTAGCAGCGCAAAAACGCTTCAAAAGCCCGCGCTGTCGGTCGGCCAGGGATCCCTTCCAATTCAATTGCCCCCACCAAGCCGAGGTTGCGCACATCGATGACATGAGGCAAGCCCCGTAGGGAATGGAGAGCCTCCTCCCAGAGGGGAGCGAGGTTGGCAGCCCGCTCGAACAAGCCTTCTTCTCGATACAGGTTCAGGGTAGCCAAGCCGGCGGCACTGGCAACTGGGTGGCCGGAGTAGGTGTAGCCGTGGAAAAACTCGATGGGGCTCCAGGACAGCGTCCTGCTGTTGTCCCCTGGACGGTGCAGGTCATCAGCGGAACCAGCAGCCTCCATGAAGGCGCTGTAGATCTCTTGCTTGACGATCACTGCGCCCATCGGGATGGTGCCATTGGTGAGGCCCTTGGCACAGCAAATCAGATCCGGCACCACCCCAAAGTAATTGGCCGCAAAAGGGGATCCCAGACGCCCAAAGCCGGTGATCACCTCATCGAAGATGAGCAGAATGCCGTATTTGTCGCAAATGGCCCGCAGCTTTTCCAAATAGCCCACCGGCGGCAGCAACACCCCCGTTGAACCGGCAACCGGCTCTACGATCACCGCTGCAATCGTGCTGGCATCGTGGAGAGCGACGATCCGCTCCAAGTCTTCTGCCAAGTGGGATCCCCAGCGAGGCAGGCCGCGGCTAAAGGCGTTTTGCTCCAGGTTGTGGGTGTGGGGTAGGTGGTCTACGCCGGGAATGAGGCTGCCGAAAAACTTGCGGTTGTTGGAGATGCCCCCGACCGAGATGCCCCCAAAGCCAACGCCGTGGTAGCCCCGTTCTCGGCCAATCAGCCGCTGCCGGGATCCCTGTCCGCGTAAGCGATGGTAGGCGATGGCCATTTTCAGGGCCGTATCCACCGCCTCAGAGCCAGAGTTGGTGAAAAAAACGTGATCCAGTCCGGCAGGAGTGAGCTGGATGAGCTGCTCTGCCAGTTGAAAGGCTTTGGGATGGCCCATTTGAAAAGCTGGGGCGTAGTCCAGTTGGGCCACCTGCTGTTGGATTGCTTCCACAATCGGGGGACGACAGTGGCCAGCATTCACACACCACAGCCCGGCGGTCCCATCTAGGATTTGGCGGCCATCGTGGCTGGTGTAATACATGTCTCGGGCGGCCACCAACAGGCGCGGGTTGGCCTTAAATTGCCGATTGGCCGTAAAGGGCATCCAAAAAGGCTCCAGATTCAGCTCCGCTTGCAGGGCGACGGCTGCTTTCTCCAGGGTTTCTTGCATGGCTGGCCCTCCGGCAGTAGACGAGATTTCAAGCTGGCGAAGATAGAATCCCTAGATATTGGATAATTTTGAAAGGGGCTCCATCCTGCTAACGGGAACGATAGAGCAATCCTAATCGGCCTGGGAGGCCTCTGGAAAGTTAGTATTTTCGCTCCTGAGGGGGAAACCGGGTGATCACCACGGGGCGATAGCTGATCTGAGGGGATCCCTCCCGAAAAGCGGCCAAGGTGTGTTGTAAAAACCGTTGATCATCCCGTTGGGGGTAATCTTCCCGCGCGTGGGAGCCACGGCTTTCCCGCCGTTCCAGGGCGCTGGCGAGGATCAAAGCCCCCACCGTCATGAGGTTGTCCAGCTCCAGCGCTTCGATCAGCTCGGTGTTCCACACCTTGCCCCGATCGTCCAAATGCAAATCCCGCTCGTAACGCTGGCGGATCTGCTGCCATGTTTGGATCCCTTCTTGGAGAACCGATTCGGTGCGGTAGACGCCGCAATGCTCGGTCATGCAATCTTGAAATTGCCGCCGCACCTGATCAATGCGGCTCTTCCCTGATCGTTCCAGGAGCCCGGCAATCCGGCTGGCGGCCTGTTTGAGCAGGGATCCCTCGTCCACTTTCGGCAAGGCTCGACCTCTGACGGCCTCTACCATGGCTGCCCCTGTGCGCCGCCCGAAAACAACGCACTCCAGGAGAGAGTTGCTGCCCAGCCGATTAGCCCCATGCACCGAAACACAGGCCGTTTCACCGGCAGCGAACAGCCCTTCCACACGGGTTTGGGCATCCCGCAGTACCTGCCCCTCCACCGTCACCGGGATCCCGCCCATGCAGTAGTGCACCGTCGGTCGCACCGGAATGGGATCGACAACCGCATCGATGCCCAAGTGGCGATGGGCCTCCTCCCAACAGAAGGGCAGCCGAGTGTGGATCTTTTCTGCCCCCAGATGCCGCAGGTCTAAGTAGACAAAATCTTTGCCGTCAATACCGCGCCCGGCCCGCACCTCCGTAACAATCGCCCGCGAGGTGATGTCCCGTGGGGCCAATTCCATCTGGCTGGGGGCATAGGCGGCCATGAAGCGCTCCCCCTTCCCATTGATCAGATAGGCCCCCTCTCCACGCACCGCCTCTGAGATCAACACCCCCACCGGATACAGGCCCGTGGGATGAAACTGCACAAACTCCATATCCTGCAGAGGCAGGCCGGCCCGCGCCACCATCGCCATGCCATCGCCGGTGGAAGCAAAGTCGTTGGACGTGGAGTTGTAGATGCGTCCATAGCCGCCTGTAGCCAACATAACCGCCTTGGCCCGCACCACCTCCAGCCGCCCGCTGGCCTGCTCCAACATCACCACGCCCTGGACTTGGTTTTCTGCCAGGATCAGATCCAGCACATACCATTCGCTGTAGAGTTTGACCCCAAAGCGCTTGAGGTTGCTCACCAACTCGTGTAAAATGGCTTGCCCAGTTTTGTCGGCGGCATAGCAGGTGCGCGGGTGGCTGTGTCCCCCAAAGGCCCGCTGGGCAATGCGGCCATCCGGCAGGCGGGAGAACAAGACCCCCAAGTGTTCTAGGTCGATGATCACTTCAGGAGCTTCCCGGGCCAGAATCTCCACCGCATCTTGATCCGCTAGGTAATCGGATCCCTTGACGGTATCGAAGGCATGAGCCTCCCAGGAATCTTGCGGATCAACATTTTGTAAGGCGGCGGCAATGCCCCCTTGGGCTGCTACCGAGTGGCTGCGAATGGGATGGGTTTTGGACACCAAGGCCAGGTCGAGGCTGGGATCCCGTCGCATAACCTCCAAAGCCGCTCGGCAACCGGCCAGCCCTCCCCCGATGATGACAATGTCGTGTTCCAGCATGGATGCAGGCAAGCTCTCGCAAAGGATTCCGCCACAGCCAGGATGGCGTTTTCCCATTATGGCCGGCCCCAGCAGCCTCTCCAGCAGCAGCTGAGTATAGCTCGTTATCAGCAGCGGCGCGGTGCCGTAGGCTTACCACTTTCTGCTGTAAACTACCCGACTCCGACCGCTAAA
>NZ_JANSHV010000134.1:0-7692 GCF_047461775.1 Synechococcus sp. R6-5 | reverse complement strand
GTCTCAATCTAGTTTGAAATGACTATAGACCTGCAATGATATAGACCTGCAATGAAATAAACCCATGCTGGTCAGGGAAGCCAAACTCCTCAACGCCGCTCCAGCGCCATACCAAGCCTTGGATGAGGCCCTGCCCAGTTTGTCCGCAACCAATGCTTGCGTCACTGGATGGATGAGCGTGGTGTCAACAAAGCTGCCTTGTACTCCCGATGCAATGTTAACTTGGCAACTGGGATGGGTTTCCCCGCAAGGCTTCCAGGAAGGCAAATACTGCAGGCGGATGCAGCGCAGAGGCCAGAACAGCAGCTCCGATCACCCGCTCCAGTGGGATCGGCAGCCGGCGGATCTGGATCCCTTCGGGAATGGGAATGGCGGCCAAGCGGGGCAAGATGGCAGCCCCCAGACCCTGTGCCACCATGTTCACAATGGTGGAGTCTTCCTTCACCAAGTAGGCCACCTTGAGGGTTTGGTGAGCGGCTTCCCAGTGGTTCCGCACCGCGGTGGTGCATTCGGCGTAGTTGTAGAGAATGTAGGAAAAACGGGAAAGATCCTCCCAGGTCAGGGTTTCCGGCAGGGGCCCAAAACTCAGCGGAACCAACACAATGAACTCATCGCGGGCAATCTCCCACGTCTGTAGATCCTCACCAGCCCGCGGCAGAGGCAATAGACCAATATCCACCTGGCCCGATCGCAACAGATGTTCAACAGTGGCCGGATCTTCCTCTGTAAGGGTGAGGGTAATCTGGGGAAATTGTTGGCGGAAGCGGGCGATCACCGGCGGCAACAAATGAGTTGCAGCACTGCGAAAAGCGGCAACCCGCACACTTCCCCCCCGCAACCCTTTTTCCAGGTTGGCCTCATAATCCATTTGTTCCCGCAGTTGCAGCATTTTGCGGACATGGCGCAGCAGTCGCTCCCCCACCGGCGTCAGGCGTGCCCCAAAGCGACCGCGCACCAGTAGAGTCACCCCCAATTCTTCCTCTAGGCTGGCAATGGCCCGGCTCACCGCCGACTGGGAAATGTGCAATTGCAGAGCGGCATCGCTGAAATTCCCCCGCTCCACCACAGCCACCAGGGTTTGCAGTTGTGAGATGTTCATGGATCCCATCTATTCGATCTGCGCATAGATGTGATGCTATCTCAGGTTTGAACCCTCCGCCGCACCTGACTAAACTACGACATAACTTCTCCTTCACACTGCGAAACAGCGGGAAACAGTGTGAAAACCTCTTTATCTTCCTGTCGTTGGTCAAGTGTCCCTATGTCGAGATCCATGTTTGCCCTGCTGCCATTCCATCAATTTCGAGATACTCCCGGCGTGCGCTTTTTCGACATCACGGTTGCGCGATCCAACGCCCGCGATTTGGTTTACCACGATGGGCCGGCCATCAGTCCCCCCAATAATCCGCAGGGCTATTGGCAGTTTTATATGCATCCACACCAAGAGGACAACCTACTGGCTCTATGGGGCGGACGGACGTTTTACCTGGTGAATTTTAGCTGGCGGGATCCCTTCCATATTGTGCGCCTGGAAGCGAATCGAGGTATTTTGCGCATTCCTCCCGGCACTTTTCACCGTTCCGTCTCCGATCCAGAGGGATCCATTGTGTTGAACCAGGCGGTGCGCGACGAAAAAGCCATCTTGGAAAAGGAATTTCGCATCTACGACAGCAGCCGTATTCCCCGATTGCTGCAGGTGACCTCGGCACCCGCCCCTTTGCCCCGCATTTGTGCCTGAGGGCAACCCAATCATCCTCCCCCGTTCCCTTAACCTAGCCGCGAGTCAATCGAGGCTCGCAAGTGGGCAGCAGCATGGGTGAGCTGTGCCTGGGGAATGGAGGGGTCGAGGTGTCGCCCTGCTGAGTTGGCAAGGCTCAGCCCTCTTTGCGGATCCCTGTAGGTGAAAGCTGAGGCTAGAGTAAAGATGGGTGCTGGGGGATCCACCAATGCTCTCTCTGGAGCGCAAGGGCATAGCGGATAGCTCGATCAACTTGGCGGAGTACATCGACCACACGCTGCTGTTGCCGATGGTTACTCCAGAACAGATCGACCAGGGGTGTGAGATCGCCCTGCGCTATGGTTTCCCCACTTTTTGCGTTCCTCCCTGCTATGTGCCGCAGGTGGTGGAGCGGCTGCATGGATCCCCGGTCAAGGTGAGCACGGTGGTGGGGTTTCCCCTGGGCACAACCACTGCAGAGGCCAAGCTTTACGAGGCCCAACTGGCGGTGGAGCAGGGGTGCCGGGAGCTGGATGTCCGCATCAACTTGGCTTGGCTCAAGGCGGGAGAGCTGGATCGCCTCCATGCTGAGATTGCCCAACTGGTGGAAGAAACGGGGGTTTGCGTCAAGGCCATTTTGGAAACGGCTCTGCTGACCGAGGAGGAGAAAAAGCTGGCCGGGGAGATTTGTATCGATGCGGGGGCGGCTTTTCTGATGACTTCCACCGGCTGGATGGGGGGGGCGACGCTGGCAGATGTGCAACTGTTGTGGCAACTCAGCCGCGGTAAAGTGGGGGTGAAAGCGTCGGGCGGCATTCGCACAGTGGCTCAAGCAGAGGCCATGATCCAGGCGGGGGCCAGCCGTATCGGCACCTCTTGGGGGCTGGAGCTGATGCAGGAGCTGCGAGCCAGAGGAACCCCATGAGTGGGCGCACCTATCGGGTTACGGGCATCAATCTCAAAGGGATCCCACTGGGAGAGTCGGATCGGATTGTAACCATCTTGACTCGCGAGCAAGGGTTGATCCGGGCGGTGGCCAAGGGATCCCGTAAGCAGCCTTCCAAGCTGGGCGGGCGGATGGAGCCTTTTGTCATCAACGATTTGCTGATGGTGCGGGGGCGCTGGTCTGCCCAAGCAGATACCTCCCAGCGTTTACAGCGCATTGTCCAAGCGGAAACCCTCCAGACTTTTCCTCGTCTCAGCCGCAGCTTAGCCCATCTCACAGCAGCGCAGTATTTGGCGGAGGTGGCCTTGCTGTTGGCCTTGCCCGATCAAGCCCAGGAAGAGCTGTTTGTGGTGTTGGTCGAACACTTGGAACGCATCGAGCGGGCTGCTTCGGAACAGGCCGTTCTGCCCTTGCTCACCCATGGGTTGTATCACCTCCTGGCGTTGGCAGGGTTTGCCCCTCAGGTACAAGCCTGCTACTTCTGTCAAGGGGGGTTGGTCGGCAGCGTTTTTTTCAGCCCCCAATGGGGTGGCTTGACCTGTGATCCCTGCCGGGTGGCCCAGCGGCCCAGCCCGATTGCCTGGGTCTCAGCCTCTGCCTTGCGTGCCTTGGGATCCCTGCCCAGCTCCACACTGCCTCTGCCTGAGGATTCGCTGCCTTTGGCTGCTTGGCTGGAGGCAGAACGTCTGTTGCGGCGTGTTTTGGAGCATCATACAGATCGAGAGATCCGTTCCGCCGAGCTATTGGCCAGTTGCTATGCTGTTTCCACTGCAAACGGTCAAGGATCCCCGGCTTTTCCTGAGGGACATCCCAAAACATGGGCATCGGTCTGAAAAAGTTGTGAAGGTATGTATCAAGTCCGGCCCAATAGCCGCAAAATAGAGCATCGAGGCGGGTTGGCAGCCGATTTTGGATGATAAATTAGGTTATGGAAAGTAACTTCTTACGAAGGCCTCTCAGGTTTGAGCAATGGTTTGGGGGGAGGAGTGCCTTGCACCAGGTACTGGACAGCATCATCAGGTGGGATTGAAGTTGGAGCTTTTAACAAGATTGAATCGACTGCTGAGAGGGCCTTCTGCTTGGTGCTTGTTTCCCGGAGCTGCATCCCTGGGGTGCGGCTTTGGTTAATTGCAGATGATTGCTTGTGAGTGTTCAATTTCACTCGGTGAGTCTGCCCAACTGAGGAGCAGCCCCTGAGGTTCCTGTATCCGCCCAACTCAAGTTAGCGCCCACCTTAGTTCTTTTTCAGATCTCTCTTTTACCGAGTACCGTTAGAAGTTCAGGAGTTGCAGCACCGTGGAAGCACAGCGTAAGGAACGGATTCTGGTGGTCGATGATGAGGCCAGCATTCGACGCATCTTGGAAACCCGTCTGTCCATGATCGGATACGACGTGGTCACAGCTTCGGACGGCGAGGAGGCGCTGGAGGTTTTCCACAAGCAGGATCCCGACCTGGTGGTGCTGGATGTGATGATGCCGAAGCTGGATGGCTATGGGGTCTGCCAGGAGCTGCGCAAAGAATCGGACATCCCCATCATCATGCTGACGGCGCTGGGAGATGTAGCCGACCGTATCACAGGGCTGGAGCTGGGGGCAGACGACTACGTGGTCAAGCCCTTTTCGCCCAAGGAGCTGGAAGCTCGCATTCGGTCGGTGTTGCGCCGGGTGGCGCGGTCGGCCCACGATGGGATCCCCAGTTCTGGGGTGATTCAAGTGGGGGATATTCGCATCGATACCAACAAGCGGCAGGTCTACAAACGGGACGAGCGCATTCGCCTGACGGGGATGGAGTTTAGTCTGCTGGAGTTGTTGGTCAGTCGGTCGGGGGAGCCTTTTTCCCGCTCCGAGATTTTGCAAGAGGTGTGGGGCTATACCCCGGAGCGCCATGTGGATACGCGGGTGGTGGATGTCCACATCTCGCGGCTGCGGGCCAAGCTGGAGGATGACCCCAGCAACCCAGAGCTGATCCTGACGGCCCGAGGCACCGGCTATCTGTTTCAGCGCATCGTTCAGGGAGAGGAACAGGCACGGTCTTGAGAGGGGATCCCTCGCAACCTCTCTTCAAGAGCGGCCTGCACCCGCCTCAACACGCCAACCCAGTCTCCCGGTGTGTCTTGTCGAAACAGTCGCATTACCCCGGGGTACCAGGGGCTATCTTCTCGATGGAGCAGCCAGCGCCAATCGGCGGCAAAGGGGAGCAGCACCCATACCGGCTTGCCCATCGCCCCGGCCAAATGAGCAACGGCTGTATCAACGCTGATCACCAGATCCAACTGGGCAACGGCTGCGGCTGTATCGACAAAACTGCGGAAACGGGATCCCAGCTCCACCACCTGGTACTGCTCCAATAAGGCTCCCACCGGGTGAGGACTCTGTCCGAGTGGCGCGGACAGATCTTCCCCCACCTGCAGGCTAACCCACTGGATGGAAGGCCCATGCAAGTGCTGGAGCAGCAGATCCAGAGGACAACTTTTCAGCCTTTGCACGCGGTTGAGCTCAGGATGGGCACGCCGGCCGCTGGCCCACACCAGCCCCACTTTCATCCGCTCCTGGGAAAGCTCTGGCCAGGAGAGGCTCAAAGGGATCTGCGGCCCACTTGCGCGAACGGGACAGACAAGGTAGGGGATGCAGGCAGGGATCGTCTCCAGGGTGGTGCCCAACCGCTGTGGCAAGCTGAGCAAGGGCAGATGGCAATCGAAAGAGGGCAAGGGATCCGTTTCCGAGATCACCTGCACCTGGGGAAGGGGGAAGCACCCTCTGAACAGCTCCACGAGGGATTCCTGGCAGCGAAGGCAGATTTGCGCTTGGGGATGGGCCTCGGCCAGCAGCGGCAAGTAGCGCACAAACTGAATCGTGTCCCCCAACCCTTGTTCGGCGTAGATCAGCAGGGTCTGGCGGCCCAGAGGGGATCCCGTCCACAGAGGGGAAAGAAAGCGCGGGTAGGTCGCCCCTTGTCGCTGCAGCCGCCATTCGTATTCTCGCCACCCCTCCTCGTAGCGGCCCAGGGTCAGCAAAGCCGTGCCCAGGTTGTAGTGGATCTCCGGCCAGTGGGGGGCCAACTGCAAGCTGCGCCGATAGGCTTCAATGGCCGCTTCCAACCGGTTTTGTTCCTGCAAGATGGTGCCCAGGTTGTTGTGAGGCTGGGCGTCCCTCGGCAGCAGCAAGATGGCCCGTTGCAGACAATCGGCGGCCTCCTCCAAGCGATCTTGCAGGTGCAGGCAATGGCCGAGGTTAACAAGAATTCGCCCCTCCTGGGGTGCGAGGGCAAGAGCTTGGCGAAACCAGCTTTCGGCTTCCCCAGCTTGGCCATCGAGCATCAGGGCATTCCCCAAAGCTGCCAAGGCATAGACCTGGGGAGGCTGGGCTGCTGCTGCCTGTTGCAACACCTCAATTGCCTGGGCCAATTTCCCCAGGGTGAGCCAACAACTGCCCAATCGGAAAAGCAATTGCCCATCACCGGGGGCAAAGGCCAGGCCCTGTTCGTAGGCTCGCGCCGCTTCCTCTGGGTTGCCAAGCTGCATCCAGGCATCGCCCAGATCCTGCCAGGCCGGCACCCAATCCCCCCGCAGGTGCAGAGCCAGTTGCAAGGGGGTCAAAGCTTGGCGGGGATCCCCCATCTGGAGATAAAGGGATCCCAGCAACGCCTGAGCGGCGAACAGATGGGGATGGGCGCGGGTAAGCTGCCGGCAGAGGTGCAGAGCAGTCTTCAGATCCCCCGCCTGCCGGTAGCGTTGAACCCACGTCAGAGCCGCCTCTGGGGATGGGATCTCGGATCCCCGCTCTGGATCCTGTGACTCAGCCGCTTGCCGATTGTCTTTCCCTCGCCCAAAGCCCCGTGGCACGTCTTTGCCTCTTTTTTGCCTCTTTTGAGATCCCTTTCACTTCTTAGCCCCCTCCCCCCAGTGTCCAAATGACAGCAGTGGGACAGGATCCCTACTCAGGCTAACAAAAGGTTCCCACTGCCCCGGTTTTCACGGGCCATCCTTGGGGCTCAGTTGCGGCGAAACAGGCTGTCCAAGTAGATGCGTGCCGCCCGCCGGTCGCTCTCCCCGCTTTGGAGCAGGAATAACGAGAGCGCTGCCGTCACCACCCGATCCTGATCCCAGTCGGGATGGCGGGAGAGGTAGTTTTGGAGGGTGTCATGCAGCTCCTCGGGAATTTCACTCAAAATGCTAACGCTGTGAGAACTCATAGTCCAACCACTCACTCGGGGTCAAGAGGGGAGAAAACGGTATCCCGCAAAACCTGCGGCCACAGCCAAAACTTGGGCAGCTCGAACAGAGCGAACCCGCAACATCAAAACCCAACCTAGATAGGCCAAGAGCCTCAGCAGGCTCGCAAGCAGAAAAGCAAGCAATATAGGTTCATAGCTTGCCCCTATCCCAGCGGATGGGAGGGAGGGCATGCACAACTGTTCCTAAGCCTGTCGTGGGCTGTAGAACAGATGAAGTCTTTTCTGAGGAGAGCGGTTGGGAACACCTCCACACCACTCACCCTCAGGTGCGGCTATTCTGCCCTTTAACCCACGGGGGGTGTCAATCCCAAGTCAGGGATCCAACCGGACAAAAGCTCTCCATTGGCCTTGATGGGATGGGAAAAAATGGCGCGATCCCGTTACGTTTCTCAGGGTGTAGTCGCCTGAACCTTACCGACCTCAACTTTTCCACAGAAACCCCCGATGCCGCCCCCCGAGGAAAAAGCCCTGTGGAAAACGGCCCGCCCGCCTGTGGAAAGCCTGGGGAAAACCTGTGGATTTCCGGGAAATCTGAATTTGTCCAAAAATTTTTGTGTTTGTGTCGAGCATTTCTCAGGGCCACTCGACTCGGTAGCGCAAAAACAGCTCCTTGGAGCCACGGCGGCATTCCAGCAGCTCCAACTGGGGCGGGGATCCCTGCACTTGCCAACCCTCAATGCTGGCAGGCGCATCGGCATATCCACTCAGCAGCACCGGAGCGAGGGTAACCCACAGCTCATCCAAGGCCCCTGCCTGGAGAAATGCCCCCAAAAGCCGCCCCCCGCCCAACAACCC
>NZ_JANSHV010000133.1:0-16435 GCF_047461775.1 Synechococcus sp. R6-5 | reverse complement strand
TCTGCATTGGTGAAAGATGCTAGCTTTTTTAGCATCCAGTAGCCCAAAAAGTGCGGACTATGGTCAAGCGTGTGCGGTTGGATCCCATTGCCCAAGTGTCTGAAATCGCCACCAACAGCAATTTGCTCTCGGTGCTGCTGCAAGAAGAGCTGAATGTGTTGAAAGAGTGCGGTGGGCGCGGCCTCTGCGCCACCTGTCATGTGTACGTTAAGGAGGGGATGGAGTCTTTATCCCCGATGAGCAAGCGGGAGCAGCGCACCCTGGAGGTGATCACCACCTGCAAGCCTAACTCTCGCTTGGCCTGCCAAGCGCGGGTGCTGGGGGAAGGGGTGGTGGTGGAATTGCCTGCCGGGATGTACATCCATGCTTTTCAGGATATCGAGGCGTTGATCGGTCGGCGAGCGGAGCAGCCACTTTTGCACCCTGTAACCGGCGCGGTTTTGGTGCAGGAGGGCAAGCTGATCACCCGCTCGGTGCTGGAATCGGTGAGAGGGCTGGATCTGGATATCCAAGAAGCACTGGCTCGGAGCAGCCAGGAGTTTTGAGATTTTGATCCCATCTTTTGAGCCAGTTTGGGCCCCTTTTTGAGGCCACTTTGAGGCCACTTGGCCACCCCGTATATAAACAAAGCATTCTCAGGTGAGTATTCCTATGCCCCCTGTGTTTCTTGGGATCGATCTGGGCACTTCTGGGATGCGGGTGGTGGCCCTCTCAGAGCAGGGGGAGGTGGTGGCCAAAAGCGAGCGCCAGTGGGATCCCCCAGAGACCAATCCGGGCCGCTGGTTGCGAACCCTGAAAGCCCTTTTGGGACAACTGACCGCGCAACTGGGGGAGCAGTATTCCATTGCAGCTCTGAGTGCTTGCAGCACTTCCGGCACCATTCTGCCGGTGGATGGTCGAGGCATGCCGTTGGAACAGGCGTGGCTGTATTCTGACCCACGGGGCCAGGCTCAGGCCAAGCAATTGGGGATCCCTGCCAGTTGGGGTCTCAGCCGTTGGCTGTGGTGGGCGGAAGCCTATCCTGATCAGTATCGAGACAGCTACTTGGCCCATCCGGCGGACTTTTTGCTGAGCCAACTGGGGGGGCGCAGGCAGGTGACCGATCACACCCATGCCCTCAAGAGCGGTTTCGACCTGGAGGCCTACACCTGGCCTCAGGAGTGGTTGGCGCGGCAGGGCCTAAACCCCAAGCATTTCCCCGAGGTGGTGCCGCCGGGAACAGTTTTAGGAACGGTGCGAGCAGACTGGGGGTTGGGGCCGGAAGTGCTGATCGCGGCAGGGATCACCGATGGCTGTGCCGGGCAACTGGCGGCAGGGGCTATTCGCTTGGGGCAGGTTTCCACCAGCTTGGGCACAACCCTTATTTTTAAGGCCAACAGTCCGGATCCCATACAAACCCCAAGCATCTATTCCCATTTGCACCCGGACAGTGCTCCGCACCGCTGTCGCGAACGAATGGTTTGGTGGCCGGGGGCCGCCTCTTTTTGTGGAGGCGGAGTTTTGCCTCATTACTTCCCCGACGGCAACCTGCAAATGCTGGATCAGCAAGCTCAGGCTTATCTGCCCACCGGGCTGGTCAGCTATCCCCTTTGTCAGCCGGGAGAGCGTTTTCCCATTGTCGATCCCCAGTTTGCCGGGTTCTTGCCGGAGGCAGAAGAGGGATCCCCCCGTTTTTACGCTGCTTTGTTGGAGGGGGTAGCGATGGTGGAGCGGCTGGGGCTGGAAACGTTGGCCGCTCAAGGGATCCCAGTGCCAGAGCAGAGCCCGATTTTCACCACCGGTGGAGGCAGCAAAAGCCCTCTCTGGTTGCGCCTACGCGCCAGCATCCTTGCTCGTCCCTTGGCTGTGGTGAAACACCCGGAGCCGGCTGTGGGGGCAGCCATCTTGGCCGCTTCTGCCTATTGGTGCTGCTCTGTCCAACAGGCTGCCGATCGATTGGTACAGGTAGAACGCTATGTTCAACCGGATCCAGAGTGGGTGAAGTCTTACGCAGAGATCTACTCGGTCTTTCACAGCCGCCTGAGCAACCTGCTTTGACATGTTCCCTGCTCTACTGGCTTGCTTCCCCGTAGCGGTAGGGTGAGGATTCTTGTTACTGGTTCCACAACAGCCCTTGCCGCAAAGGATCCCGTCCCGCTTTCGCCAGTAGGTTTCCCCTCTAAAACAGCGATGATGGTTTCCCAGTTGTTCAGGCTACAGACTTATGACTATGTAAGTATTAAGCGGTCACGGGATACAGCTGCCTACCTACGTTTTTTGAGCTTCGTGAATGCTCAGCCGTGGAAACGAGATTCTTTTTAAACGGAAATGAAATATTTTCGTTGCATTGCTTCCTAACTTTCCTTCTCTCCTAACTAAAGAGAAGCTAGGGGTGAGGGTCGGCAGCGAGGTGTCTCAATCTTGTTTGAAGCGACTGTAAAAGCATTCTGACATCGAAAAGCAGGGATCCCCGCTTGGGGATCCCCGATTGGTATGGCCGGAGCCGCAAGCCAAGCTAGGGCTGCCGCTGGAAGCTCTTGACTTCTAAAACCGGCCCTACCTGAGCCACCGTCACCATGTCTTCTCTGATCTGTCCCTGGATGGTGACCTCTAGTCCCTCTTGCAAGAGCTCTTTGGGGGCACGGAAAAGGGCATAGTGCTCGCCGGAAGGCAGCGTCAGCACCCACACTCCCCCTTCGATATCCAGGAACTGGATGGTACCGCTGTACTCTTGCATCACTGCCTCAGCGCCAGCCCAGTTGCCGTGGATTGAGATTCCGTAGCCGCTTGCGCTCCCAAGTAGGCCAGGCCCAGGCAGAGCAAGCCATTGAAGAGCAAGAAGGAGCGACCCAACCAAGCAGAGGATCCAAGCCATAGCACCCCCTCATAAAACAGGGATCCGGACAAGAGCAGATGCGAGGCCATGCCAATGCACAAGCCAATCACCGCCCAGCGCCAGCGCCGATGGCCCAGGAGCAGCAACATCAACAGGCCTGGGATCAACACGCTGGCAAATAGGGGGTTCAAGGCATTGGTCTGGGCAAAGGCGGTGCCCAACTCCGGCAGGGAGCTACCCGCCAATTGGAAGGGCCAACGGGGGCCACCGACAATCGCCAACCCCTGCAAGGGGAAAAGACCGGCACTGCCCAAAAGCATCCCAGCCAGCAAAGGCACCGTCTGCAGCAGCCGCTTGGGAGCCAGCCACCAGCGGATCAGCACCAGGATAATGTAGCCGCCCACCACCATCAGCAGCTTCGGCACCAGAGCAATCGGGCCACCATCGAACCAGAAGCGTGGGTTGAGGTAGCCATTGTTGTTCAGGTACTGCAGGAAGTCCTTCAACCAGAGCACCAAGGGGTTTTCCTCCTGTTGCCCTGTGGCCCTGGCCAGCGCCTTGGCTGCATCCAAACGACCAGCCCCGTAGAAGTTCTGTTTGTCGCCGGGCACTGGGGTAGCCGACATTTTCAGCACTTCCTCCACCTTGTCCGGGTCTTTGATGCCCTGAGCCTGGATCAGAGCTGCCACACCGGCTACGTGGGGAGTGGCCATGCTGGTGCCTTGGAAGTAGGCAAAGACCGGCTCGTTGGGGTTACGACGATTGATGGTTTGCTGCAGAATGCCGTACTCGGGGTGATCAGGCGTTTTGGCTCCGCCGGGAGCAGAGATGTCCACCCCCACCCCATAGTTGGAGTAGGGGGCTTTCTCCCCGTTGGGCCCCGTGGCCGAGACAGCGATCACATGCGGGTAACGGGCCGGGTAGCTCACCTGGTTGGAGTTTTCGTTGCCGGCGGCTGCGATCACCGTCACCCCTTTACTGTGGGCATAGGCCACCGCCTCCTCCATCAGTTGGGCAGAAGCGCGGCTACCCAGGCTGAGGTTGATGATCGTAGCCCCGTGGTCGGCAGCATAGCGGATCCCTTCCACCACATCCGACAGGGATCCAAAGCCATTGGCATCCAACACCCGCACCGGCATGATCTTGGCCTTGAAGGCAATGCCGGCTACACCCAAGACATTGTTGGTGGATTGGGCGATGGTTCCCGCCACATGGGTGCCGTGGCCGTTGAGGTCTTCCGGATCCTCATCGTCATCCACAAAGTCGTAGCCCTTCACAAATTGGGTTTGGGCTAGATCCGGCACTCGTGTTACTCCCGTGTCCACCACGGCTACCGTCACCCCTTCCCCTTGGGAGATGTCCCAGGCTTCCGGCATGTGGATGGCCCTGAGGTTCCATTGCTGGGGATAGAGGCGGTCGTTGGGCACGAAAGCCGCCTGGAATTGATAGTTGGGGTGAGCATACTCGATCAAAGCTTCGTCGGTGAGCCGCTTAACCAGCCGCCGCGTGGATCCCAGGTGGTTGGCATCCACGTCAAACAGATAGATCGCTTCCTGGCGGGCAAAAGCGCTGTCGCTGCTGGGGCGGAGCGTCAAATGATACTCTTTAGCGATAGCAGCAATCTGACTGGGGGTGGCCGTGTTTACAAAATTGACCACGATGCTGTCGTAGGGGGCGGATCCCTTGCCGCAAGCCGTCAACAGCAAGGCCATCAAGCCGGCGCAGCAAAGACCCAACCAGCGTCTGAATTTCATAATTCACGCCCTCGGGATCCAAAATTGTTGCAACCAGTATGCCCTCTGGATTGACAATTGACGAGATGAGAGCCGGCATGGGGGCAAAATTGCCAAAAGGTGCAACCTTCGCCGCGCAAGAAGGGATCCCAGGCCTGCCGAGAAAGTGCTATGACAAGATGAGCGTAAACTGCCGCCAGAAGGGGGGAATCGGGATCGATGGATAGAGTCTTGCAGCTCATGATCCAGGGTTGGTATTACTCCATCCCCCTGTTGACGTTCTCGGTCTTCTCGGTGGCCTGTTGCATTGAGCGGGTGCTGTTTTGGTGGAAGATCACCCATCGGCAGGAGGAGGTGGTGCAGCAAGCCCTGAGCCAGTACCGCCGCAACCCACGCGCTGCCCAGTATTTGCTGGAGCAAAATGCCGATCTGCCGATTGCCCGCATCTTTTTGGCCGGGTTGGAGCTGAACGAGGCCAGCCCGGAAGATTTTAAGCTGGCTCTGGAAACGGCCCTGGCGGCAGAAGTGCCTCTGCTGAAGCGCTTCAACACTGTCTTCGACACCGTAATCACCGTTGCCCCCTTCTTGGGCTTGTTGGGCACCGTCACCGGCATCATCCAGATCCTCAGCTCCATTCAACTGGGGGATATCGGCGGCACCGATACCCAGGGGGTAGGTCGGGGGATCGCCGAAGCCTTGTACTCGACGGCCTTTGGACTGATTGTGGCTATTCCCACCCTGTTGATTTCCAACGTCTTCCGCTCTTTGTACCTGCGGCAACTCTCTAAGATCCAAGAGTACGGCGGCATGCTGGAGCTGCTGCATCGGCAGCGGCAAGAGATGCAGGCCCAACAGCTTTCCCAGTATTCCTACACCCAATCTAGCCCCAGTGGCAGCTCCACCCTTCCCCCCTACTCCTCGCTTGAGCCCTCCTAACCTATGCGCATCCCCGAAGAGAACTTCCGAGCAGGCGAGATCAACATCGTGCCCCTGATCGATGTCATCTTCTCGATCCTGGTGTTTTTCGTGATTGCCAGCCTGGTGCTCACCCGCTCCGAGGCTCTGGATGTCAACCTGCCGGATGCCACTACAGCTGAAGTTCGTCTGCAGCCGGATGTAACGGTGAGCCTGACGGCGGAAGGACAGATTGCTGTCAATCAGGAGAAGATTGCCGATATCTCTGCTCTGATCCCGGCAGTGGAACGCATCCTGGCCGAGAAGCCGGCTGAAGGGCGCCGCTTGGTGGTGATCAACGCTGATTTGGCCCTCTCCCACGGCAAGGTGGTGGAGGTGATGGATACCCTGCAGCGGGTGCCCAATGTCAGCCTGGCAATTGCCGCCCGCCGCCCTGCCAATAGCCGGTAGCTAGGTCTGGGCTAATTTGGGCCTCGGACCAAGTCCTGACGAGACAGAGGAACACGACGAGGCCATCCTCAACGACCGCAAAGCTGTTCGCTACGCCCCTCTCTGGCTCCCCAAAGGCTGTTATCCTGGGCCCAGCAGCTGAACCAGCAGCGCCTTTTGCACATGTAGGCGATTTTCCGCCTGATCCCACACGCGGGACTGGGATCCCTCCAGTACTTCAGTGGTGATTTCCTCTTCCCGGTGGGCCGGCAGGCAGTGCAGCACAATGGCTTCCGGATCCGCCCGTTGCAGCAGCTCGGCATTGACCTGGTAGGGCAGAAAGGTGGCCTTGCGGGCCTCCGCCTCAGCTTCTTGACCCATGCTGGCCCACACGTCGGTATAGACCACCTGGGATCCAGAGACGGCTTCCTGGGGATCCTGCAGCACCAACACCTGGGATCCCTGGGCCAGAGTGCGGGCTTGCTCCACCACTGCCGCATCCGGCTCGTAACCGGGGGGGGTGGCGACGCGGATGTGGATCCCGCTCATGGCACAGCCCAACAGCAGGGAGTGGGCAACGTTGTTGCCATCGCCGCAATAGGCCAGGGTCAGTCCCGCCAGTTGGCCAAAGTTCTCCTGAATGGTGAGCAGATCGGCCAACACCTGACAGGGGTGAAACTGATCGGTGAGGGCGTTGATCACCGGAACATCGGCATACTCGGCAAAGGTTTCCAGCTCCTTCTGGTCGTAGGTGCGAATGGCGATCACATCCAGGTAGCGGGAGAGGACGCGGGCCGTATCCTGCAGGGGTTCGCCGCGGCTCACCTGCATCACCGTCGGCACCAGATCCAGGGTGCTGCCCCCGCATTGGGCCATGGCTGCCGTAAAACTGGCGCGGGTGCGGGTAGAAGCCTTCTGAAACAACAGCCCCAACACCCGACCCCGTAGCTCCACCCGATAGGGATCCCGCTTTAATTCAGCCGCCTGGGCTAGCAGGGCCGACAGCTCTGCCGGGGTTAGGTCGCTGAGCTTGAGCAGATCCCGTCCGGCCAAGTTTATGGATCCCGCGATCTTCGACCCCGCCATTGTGCTACGCGCCACCTACAGAAACAATAAAAGCATCCCCAGCCCGGCGCTGGTCAACACTCCTCGAATAACTCGAATGAGAAGAGTCTTAATAGTCTTAAATAGCTTGGGCCTCGGCTTAACCCCAGTCTCAGGAGTGCCAGATCTGAGACCCATCAAAACCGCCCCCAACACCGGCTAACGTGAAGAGGAACGAATGACCTCCTGGGCCTGTTGCCGACGGGCAGAGATCTGAGCCTGCAGAGCCTGGATGGCAGCAGCGTACTGTGGGTCGGCTGGGGTGGCCACCAGCTCTCGGTTCTGGCTGAGCCGCTTCAGATCTTCCTCGGACAATTCCACCAAAATATCGGGGGTAATGCCCTTGTGGTCAATGTCGTTGCCGTTGGGAGTGCGATAACGGGCAATGGTTACCGCCAGCCCAGATCCATCGGACAGGGGATGCACCGACTGCACCAGGCCCTTGCCGAAAGTTTGCGTGCCGACAATCACGGCGCGACGGTTATCCTGCAGAGCCCCCGACAGAATCTCGCTAGCGCTGGCCGAGCCACCATCCACCAAAACGGCCAAAGGTTTATCGGTAAGGGCCGTGTTGTTGGCCGTCAGGCGATCCTGCTCCCCTTGGCGGTTCACCGTCGAGACAATGCTGCCCCGGTTAATCCACATGCGGGCAATCTCGGCGCTGGAGTAGAGCAGGCCCCCTGGGTTGGCGCGCAAATCCAGAACGTAGGCGGCTACCCCTTGTTTTTCCAGCTCGCGAATGGCTTGGCGCATCTTCTCGGCGGCGTTGCCGGAAAACTGGGTAATCCGGATATAGCCAATGGGCAGGCCGTTTTCCTCGTGAACCTCGTAGCGCACGGTGGCCAGCTCAATTCTTTCCCGCACCAAATCGAACACCTTTAGCCCTTCCCCCTCGCGGCGAATGGTCAGCCGCACCCGCGTACCCGGCTCGCCCCGAATGAGGTTGACTGCAGCGTTGGTGTCCATGCCTTCGGTGGACTTGTCGTCGATGCGCACGATCACGTCTTTGGATTTGATCCCAGCCCGGTCGGCAGGAGACCCTTCAATGGGGGAGATCACCACCAGCTCGTTTGTCTCCTGATCCATGCCCAGCGTGATCCCCACCCCGGTCAGCTCACCGGATGTATCGATTTGCATGCTGGCAAACTGATCCGGATCCAGAAAGCGGGTGTAGGGATCGTTCAGTTTCTTCAGGGCTTCCCGGATGGCCGCGTAGGCATCTTCTCGGGTGGCATACTCTCGGCTGAGCAGATCCCGCCGCACCGCTTCCCAATCCAGGGAATTAAAAGACGGATCCACATATTCCCGGTTAACAATTTGCCAAACCTCGTCCACCACTTCCTTGGGATCCCGGCGAAACCCCGCCCAACCCGGCATAGATAGCTGCACGCCGACCAGCGACACCGCTGTCATCACCGCAGCCGTTGCACTAACCACAAACCCACGCTTTCTCATTGGCTCTCCTGGAAGGCGCTAAATCGAGGTTGACGAGGTGGATCTCCAGAGGTGGATCTCTAATTGTCAGGGAACTGGGTTTCGAGCAAGGGTCTTCCCCTATGCGAACTTCAGCTTAGAAGCATCGAGAGCGATGAAGGGCTCCCCTGCCGCAGCAAGTGGGATCCGGATTTTGGTAGGCTACAGATAACCCCAACCGACTGTGCCCAACCTAGCATAGGGATCCCTGCCGGGGGTGCTTCTAGGATCACAGTTCAACACAACTTTGTTACAACCTATCATCGCAACCCTTTTCTTCCAAATGGGCACTTTGCCCCCTTTCTGACTCTATGTCCCTTGCCACCGATTGCCCCAGCTCGCTTGCCTCTGCTTCAGACCGCCCGCTGCTGTCCCAAGTGCAGTTGGCCCGCGCTGCTGCCCAACACACGGCCACCTTGCCCACGGCTATTAAGAATGCCGCTCTGGAGGCCATGGCCACTGCCTTGTTGGAGCACCAAGAGTCTATCTTGGCCGCCAACCAGGCGGATTTGGAGCGGGCAGCGGAGATGGTGAAAGCCGGGGAGTTGTCGGCATCTGCCTATGCTCGCCTGAAGCTGGATGCCCACAAACTGGCAGATATGGTGGCCGGAGTGCGGCAGGTGATCCGGCTGGGGGATCCGGTGGGCCGAGCTTTGCTGATCCGGGAACTGGACGAGGGGCTGATCTTGGAACGGCGCACCTACCCTTTGGGGGTGCTGGGGGTAATCTTCGAGTCGCGGCCCGATGCTTTGGTGCAAATTGCCGCCCTGGCGGTGAAAACCGGCAATAGCGTCTTGCTTAAAGGGGGATCCGAAGCTTTGCTCTCCTGTCAAGCCTTGATGGCGGCCATCCAGGCGGGCCTGCAGCAGATCCCAGAGTTTCCCCAGGGATCCCTGCAGTTGCTCACCAGCCGCGCCGAGGTCAAGGCCCTACTGCAACTGGAGGGGCTGGTAGACCTGATCATCCCCCGCGGCTCCAGCAGCTTTGTCCGCTACATCCTGGAGAATACCCGCATCCCGGTATTGGGCCATGCCGATGGCCTGTGTCACCTGTACGTGGATCGGGCAGCGAACGTAGACATGGCAATCAAGCTGACGGTGGACAGCAAAACCCAGTACCCCGCTGCCTGCAATGCCATCGAGACTCTGCTGGTTCACGAGGCCATAGCCCCCCACTTTTTGCCTCTGGCGGTCAAGGCCCTGCGGGAGAGGGGGGTGGAATTGCGGGGGGATCCCCTCTGCCGCGAGCTGGTGCCGGATCTGATCCCGGCCACCGAGGACGACTGGAGCACCGAGTATGCCGATTTGATCCTCTCTATTAAAGTGGTGGGCTCCCTTGACGAGGCCATTGCCCACATCCAGCAGTACGGATCCCGCCATACCGAGGCGATTGTAACCGAGGATGCCGCTGCTGCCCGGCGATTTTTGGATGAAGTGGATGCGGCAGGGGTCTTTCACAATGCTTCCACCCGCTTTGCCGACGGGTTTCGCTACGGCTTTGGGGCAGAAGTGGGCATCAGCACCCAAAAACTGCCGCCGCGCGGCCCGGTGGGCTTGGAAGGCTTGGTGACTTACCGCTACCAACTGCGAGGGCAAGGACATCTTGTAGCCGACTACACGGGCCCCCAGGCCCGACCTTTTCAACATCGGGATCGCCTGAACAACACCGGCCTGGCCTAAGGGACACAGCCCGCCGCCGAAACCAACTGCACGAGGCAATCGACAAGAGAGACCATTCTCCTCGTCTTCGCGGCTCCAGGTTGAGGTAAATTAAAAAATAGCTTCGTGATTGCCAAGGGTTGCGCTTTGCGGCGCGCTATGGTGTGACAATGGACTACCGGGTTCCGGGTTTGATGTTATGGGCTTGAGCGCCCTAGATGTAGCGCTTTGCATTTTGGCCTTTTGTTATTTCGATTAGGAGCTTCGCTGGATCATGCCTGTGCGTCTGTATGTTGGAAATCTGCCGGAAGAGGTGGATCGTCAGGCACTGGAGAAGCTCTTTCGCTCTGCCGGTGAGGTCATTTCCACCAAGGTGATCCGGGATCGGAAGACAGGCAAATGCCGCGGCTTCGGCTTTGTAACGGTGAACACCGAAGAGCAGGCGCAGCAGTACATCGAAAAGTTCAACGGCCACAGCTTTGGGGATGTCAACTTGCGCATTGAGCTCGCCCAGCCGCGCGACCGAGGGGAAGAAGGCGAATCCAAAACAGCGACCTCTGAGCCTTCATCCAAAGAGTCCAGAGGTTCCAAAGATTCCAGGCCGTCCAGAGATTCTGAGGCCAAGGGCCCTAAAGAGTCGGCAGAAAACCCTGCCCCCAGCAAAAAGCAACGCCAGCGCGGCAATAAGGGTGGGCGCTCCACCGTCGTCGCCGAAAGTGAGGCAGCCTCTGAGCCGGATCCCCGCTGGGCCAGCCAGTTGCAGCGGATCAAGGAGCAGCTTCTGCAGGTCACCAATTCCTAACCCCCCCGAACGAGTGATAGACACTGTTGGGATCTGACGGTAGGCTGGGTGAGTTGCGACGGCTCTAGGCATGTTTGAGAGGGGGGTTGGGATGCATAGGCTGGTGAGGATTTTTCGCGCTTGGGGGCGGAGCTTGGCCCGGGCTGGACTTTTGTTCGGGCTGACGGTTCTGCTGGGAGTGGGAAGTGGAGCTCCGGTTTTCCTACCAGCGGCGGCGGCTGCCCCGGCAGATTTGGAAGAGCAGGTGCTGCAGATCATTCGAAAGAACCCCCAGGTGATTCTGGAGGCCGTACAGGAATACCAGCAGCGACAGTACCAGGAGCAGCAGCAACAACAGCAGCGGCTGGCGGAAGAATTTGGCCGTCAACTGCGGGAGGACCCACGCGCCGTCATCGGAGATTCCCCTCGACTGGGATCCGACGCTCTGCGGTTAGTGTTGGTGGAGTTCTCCGATTTTCAATGCCCCTTCTGCGCCCGCGCCCACAGCACCCTCAAGCAGTTCATGGCCGACCACGGGGATGAGGTGACCTTGGTGTACAAGCACCTGCCCCTGACCAGCATCCACCCAGAAGCGATGTCGGCTGCCCGGGCTGCTTGGGCCGCCCAACGTCAAGGTAAGTTCTGGGAGTTTCACGACGAGCTGTTTGCCAACCAATCCCAGCTTGGGGATGGGTTTTATGTGGCCACTGCTGAGAAGCTGGGCCTGAATATAGAAAAATTCAATCGGGATCGGCGCAGTCGGGCGGCAGAGCGCGCCATTCAGCGAGATATTGACTTGGCCTCTCAACTGGGCATCGGTGGCACTCCCCATTTCATCTTGAACGGCATTGCCTTCTCCGGTGCGCAGCCGCTGGAGGTGTTTGAGCAGACGCTGCAGCAGGCTAAGCAAGCCCTCTAGGAAAAATGCTCCGCACTGCTATTGAAACAGGTGGTGTATTGCAAACAGGTGGTGCAACGGCTGGCCTATCCTTCTTACCAGCCTCGCCCAGTTGCCCAAACGCTCCGTCCTTGAGGAGGGCTTTACGGTAGGCTCAGGGCAGTGGCAGGGTAGTCAACCGCTCTATTTGCCCAAGCGGGCTGTAGGCTTTGACAAGCCAGTAGGGTGGGGAGTATGTCAAAAGCAGAAACTCACCCAAGTCGCCATTTGGGCCGAATGGGGATCCCCAACGGCAGGGAAGGAGGAGAGCGTTTATGGCGGAAGTGGCTCTTGGCTACTCCACGGGCAGGATGCGGGCATCGAACCCTGCTTCGGCCAGAGAGCGCCGCGCCTGTTCGGCGTTGGCCCGTTGCCGGTAGGTGCCCACCTGAATCACTGAGCCCCGCAGGAAGGCATCAGGGGCAAACTGTTGCAGCTTGGGTAGGGCCTCTTCCCCAGCCGGCACCACCACCCAAAATCCGCTGCCACCTTCTTCCCCAAGAGGAACAGCCTGGGCAGGCGAGGAGGAGACGGGATCCGCTTGCAAAAGAGGCTGAGAGCGGCGCAGATCGGCGGGGAAGATCCCCGCTTCATAGCCTTGGCCGGCCAAGTAACGCACCTGCTCGGCGGCAGCAGCAGGGTCGGCAAACCCACCTGTGCGCACCACCCGCAGGTCATCGTAGATCAAGGGCAGGGATCCCTCTAGGAGTTGTTTTAGCGCAGGCCATTTCTCCCCGGTGGGATCCGCCACCAACACCCAATAGCGCTCTCCTTGTGCTGGGTTGGAGATGGGATCCCGGCCCGCATTTTCTCCTACCAGCGACACTGCCACTGCCGGCAACCCCTGAGCGGTTAGCCAGCGGGCTTGATCCTGGGCCAACGACAGGCGGGAGAAGGTTCCCGTTTGCAAAGCAACCTGGCCGCGGTACTGCACCACAGTGGCTCCTGGAAAGAAGCGGCGCACCCGTTCTTCCAAACGGGGATCACCGGTGGGGTTGGGCACGTGGGTGGCAAAGGGACGCTGGGGATCCAAGGGCGGAGCGGTTGGCGTCGGCGGCACAGAGGCTTTTGAGCTGGCAGCAGGGCGGCTGGGTGCTGCTTGGGCAGGAAAAGCAGGGGGCAGAGGGGGATCCGTCTCTTGGCGGCTCACCACCCGCACCGATAACCCCAGCCGTTCCAAGTCGGCCTGACGGCGTTGAGCATGGCTACGGTTGATGAACGTCCCCGCCAGAATGAAAACCTGCCCATCCCCTTGCACAAAATAGGCATCCGGCACCTGGGTGCGCACCTGAGCCAACTCCGCCGCCCCATCCGCCAGTACATGCACTTGGTAACGGGTCAGGGCCAAAGCAGCCGGCAGGACGTTCCCATTAACGGCGTGGAGCACAAGGGCAAAGGCCGCCAGGGATCCGGCAAAGAGGGCCGGTTGCGCTGGCAACAGGAGTGCGGAGCACTTTGGCCAGCCGTAGTCCTTACGGGCGTTGCACATGGGATCCATCTCCTCTGGCGGAATTGGCGGCAACTCAAACCTCTGCATCCGGGATGGAGTCTTTGCCTGGGCCTGCGGGGATCCCCCACAGTGCCAGAGCTCGCAGTTCACCCCCTTGCGGGAAGGACAACTCAAAGCTAGCGTAAGCCGAAGTTTGGGCAAGGCTGTGCCAGGGATGGGCTTGCAGATGCCGCCCACCACCGATAGAATGCTCCGCACTGCCACCGCAAAGATGCAGCCCAGTTGGGTTCACGGGAGAAACACAGATCTAGTGCATCTCCAGTATAGATAGGCTGGCAAGACTCTATCGCTATGGCTTGTCGGGGAGTTTGTTTCAGAGGCGACGGCGGCGGGATGGAGTCCTCGCCACAAGGGTGCGGGATCCCCCCAGGGCAAAGCGGATGATCTCCGTCTTGTACTGCTGCGAGCCCTCTGTGTAGCGGGCAAGCTGAATGGCGGATCCCTGGCCGGAAGGAAGCAAGAACCGTTCGCGACAGTGGTGGGCAGCACTCTCTGGAGTTTCCGCTTCGAGGGCAATGAAAAACCGCAGACGCAGCAGCACTTCCAACTTGGACAAGTGCTCGGTTTGCTCTGGCACCAAGCGGCCTAACGAGATTTGTAGGCGCGGCCTGCGTCGCCGAGATCCGGGGCGGCCCCAAAGCTGCTGGGCCAGTGTCCACAGAGAGGTCTGCTCAGAGGACTTGACCAACAGCTTTAAGCCTGTCAGCGGGTTAAGACCATAGGTAAGCAGCAGAGAATACATCGGCGGCAGGAAAGATTCAGAGGAGCGTTTTGAGCTAACGTCAAAAGGATACCCTATAGGCCAACTGTAGCACTGCCTACCCTCTATCCCCATCCAAGCCCCACCCTTCCCTATGGCCGGGATCCCTGCTCAACGCTGGCTGTTTCATCCTGTGGACAAGTTGGCTGCCCAGAGCTTGGCCGAGGCAGTGGGGATCTCGCCCATATTGGCTCAGATCTTACTCAATCGCGGGCTCTCCAGCCCTGCTGCCGTGCAGCAGTACCTGCAGCCGGATCCCGCCCACCTGCCTCCACCCAGTCAGGATTTTGCCGATTTGCCCCTGGCGGTGGACTTGCTGGACGGGGCGATTCGCCGACAAGAGCCCATCGCCATTTGCGGCGACTACGATGCCGACGGCATGACCAGCACGGCCCTGCTGCTGCGGGCTTTGCAGGACGCTCCAGTGCATTACCGCATCCCCAGCCGCATGACGGAGGGCTATGGCCTCAACAGCCGCATGGTGCAAGAGCTGCACCGAGAGGGGGTGCGCCTCATTCTCACGGTGGACAACGGCATCTCCGCCCACGAGCCCATCCAACTGGCCAAAGCTCTAGGCTTGACAGTGATCGTGACGGATCACCACGATTTGCCGCCCCAGTTGCCCCCTGCCGATGCCATCCTCAATCCCAAGCAGCTCCCGCTCTCTTCCCCCTATCGGGGGATGGCCGGGGTGGGAGTTGCCTACCTCCTGGCCCAGGCGCTGGCCGAGCGCCGTGGTGATGGCCATCTGCAGCGGGTGGCCCTGGAACTGTTTACTGTGGGCACCATTGCCGATCTGGCGCCGCTGACGGGGGTTAACCGCCTTTGGGTGCGGCAGGGGCTGCACCTCTTGCCCACCTCCCAGGTGGCAGGGATCCGCGCCCTTCTGCAGGTGATGGGCATGCAGGGATCCCTGGAGGGGCTGCGGCCTGAGTGGATTGGGTTTGGCCTGGGGCCCCGCATCAATGCCGTTGGGCGAATTGGCCGGGCGAGAATGGGGATCCAGTTGCTGACCACCGACGATCCCCTGCAAGCAGAGAAACTGGCCCGCCGCTGCGAACGGCTCAACCAGGTGCGGCAGCAGATGTGCGGGCGCATCGAGGCAGAAGCCCTCGAGCAAATTGCCCAGCAAGGCCGAGATCTGCAACAGGAGCGGGTGTTAACAATTTTGGGATCCCCTCAGCAGAAATGGCATAAAGGGGTGATCGGCATTGTGGCCTCGCGGTTGGCAGAGCGTTTTGGCTGTCCGGTGTTCATCGGCAGCCAGTCGCGGCAAGGGGAGATCAGTGGCTCGGCGCGGCAGGGGATCCCCGAGTTTGACGTGTTTCAAGCGTTGGAGTTTTGCAAGGATCTGTTCACCAAGCACGGCGGCCACCCCGCTGCCGGGGGATTTAGCCTGAGAGCAGAAGACTGGCCTTTTTTTGAAGAACGGTTGCGGCAGTTTGCCCAACAGCAGTTGCAGCCGGAGCAGATCCAGCCGCTGGTGCAAATCGATGCCGAAGTGTCGCTGTCAGATCTCACCCTTGACCTCTATCGAGAGCTGCAGCATCTGCAGCCCTGTGGTATCGGCAACCCTGAGCCGGTCTTCTGCAGCCGCAACCTGCAGGTTCTGCAACAGCAGCGATTTGGCCCAGTTCCCGGCCACCTGAAGCTGCTGCTCCGGGATCCTGCTCTCCCTACGCAACACTCCCATGGGTTACGTGCTACTCGGACGGAGTCCTCTTGTCCGGGCAGGAGCGACTCAGCTGTCAAAACCTCCAGTTACGACACTGATGGGTTATCGCTGGGCAACGCTTTGGGCAACACTTTGGCGAACGGGTCAGCAGTGGGGATCACAAACGCGAAGCCCCAGCGCCCTCTTTGGGCCATCTGTTGGCGGGGAGCGGAAATCTATCCGCTGCCGGAGCGAGTTGATGTAGCCTACACGCTCAAGGCCAAAACATGGCAGGGAGAAACCCAACTGGAGCTGGAAATTGTCGGGATTCGACCTGCCCAAGAGGCTGCCACTGCCGGCAACCCCCCTCTCGAGAAAACAGCGCCCCGCACCCCTGATGGGAGCAAGTCTCCCATCTCCCCCGCCTCTCTGGATGCCACTCCTCCCATGCCCAACTCCAAGCCCTCGACTGGCTCCCAGAGGGGGACAGAGCCCTCACTTCTGGTGATCTGGCGCCCCACCCCCCAGCCCACCCAGCCTTTGCGTTGGCAAGCTGTAGACCGATTTTCTGTCCTCTGGCCTCAGGCGCAGGGAACCATCCTGTTCTACGGCTTCCGCCGCCCCTCGCTGGTCTTGTCTTCAAGGCCTACGGCCCGCTATCGCGAA
>NZ_JANSHV010000132.1:0-842 GCF_047461775.1 Synechococcus sp. R6-5 | reverse complement strand
CTAGAGCTCATCCCAAAAATGGTAAAACATGGTCACCTGGCAGAGAGGTGACCGCTGATGGACTTAACGGATGCACAATGGCACTTGATCGAACCGCTTATCCCTGTCCCTCCGCGTCGTGCTGACGGCAGAGGTCGGCCACGTTGTAACCCGCGCGAGGTAATGAACGGCATTTTGTGGGTCATGCGCACTGGCGCGGCTTGGGCTGACATCCCGAGTCGATATCCATCCAGCTCGACCTGTCACCGATACTTCCAAGCCTGGGTAAAGGCCGGAGTGTTCGTCCAGATTCTGAACGTTCTGGCCGAGGATTTGTATGCACGTGGCCAGATCGACTTGGCCGAGTGCTTTATCGACGGCACGTTTGTGCCAGCCAAAAAGGGGGCACCGCCGTCGGCAAAACCAAGCGTGGCAAAGGGAGCAAGATCATGGCAATTGCAGACTGCTCTGGCCTTCCTATCGCCATTCACGTATCGAGTGCTTCGCCGCATGAATCCCAGCTTGTTGAGCCCACGCTTGATGCCCGTTTTGTGGCGGATGAACCCAAACGCTTGATTGGCGACAAGGCGTATGACTCTGACTCGTTGGATGCTGCACTGGCTAAGCGTGGCATCGAGATGATCGCTCCACATCGTAGCAATCGCACCGCTCCTAAAACGCAGGACGGTCGGTCGTTGCGACGTTACAAGCGGCGATGGAAGGTTGAACGCCTGAACAGCTGGTTGCTGAGCTATCGCCGGATTGCAGTGCGCTATGAGTATAAGGTTGAAAACTACATCGGCTTCGTGCATCTGGCATGCATTAGGATTTTGCTGAGACACCATTTCTGAGATGAGTTCTAG
>NZ_JANSHV010000131.1:0-15197 GCF_047461775.1 Synechococcus sp. R6-5 | reverse complement strand
GCTGTCCATTCCAGTTGTCTCCTTCGGAAGTCGGTGGGATCCCAACTCCTGCAAGGGGCCTGCTGCCGGAACTGTTGAGAGGGGGGATCCAAGCCAGCTTTGGATGAGAGGTGAAGTCAGCTCGCAAGGGAGCCGGATCCAGGGCTAGTGTATAGTTCTGGAAAGTTTCCCGGCCCGGCGCTACCGGCTGAGCCAGGATCAGCCTAGATGGGCCCATCGGATGCCCCAGAGGTGGTATGGCTGAGCTGACCGATTTCCAATTAATGCGCCAGATCCAACTGCGGGATCGCCGCAGCCACTTTTTGCTCAAGGATCGCTATCAGAAGCGCCTGCTGGATATTGCCTTGGCCATTCTCAAGCAACCTCACCAGGCGGAAGAGGTGGTGCGGCAGGTGTTCGAGTTCTGCTGGAAACACGCCAATGCCTTTGACCTGCAGCGGGATCGCTCAGTGGCTCTGTGGCTCTACGAGTTGACAGCCTTTCAGGCTAGGGAACGGCTGCGGCGTTGGGCTTGGCTACCTGCCCCCCTCTCCATTCAAACTTCGGCTCCCCTGTGGCCGCAACGTCTTCTCTGGGGCAGCCTGGCGGTATTGGGGATCTACGCGGTAGCCATAACAGCGGCCTACTGGCGGCTGCGCTGGCAGTGGGGATCCCCCATCGAGGGAGAGTCAGCGGCGCTTCAACAGCTCTATCAAGAGTGGCAACGACAGCCGCAAGTGCAGCGAACCCTGCTGCGGGATCCCAGCTTCAGCACTCCCCTGTTGGTGCAAGCCCTCTGGTCGCCCCATGCCAAGCAGGTGCTGCTCTTGGCCTCGGAGATGGCTCCCGCCCCCCCAGGGAGCACCTATCAACTGTGGCTGGAGTCGGAGATCCAGGGAGGGGGACGACTGCTGGAAAACGCCGGCACCTTTGCCGTCAACGCGGAAGGATCCCTGCAGTGGCTCAGTCAACCCCTCCATTCTGAGCAGCCGACCCGCCTTCTCATCACCCTCGAACCGGCAGGAGGAAGCGAATCCCCCACAGGCCCGCCTCTGCTGCAGAGCAGTTTTTGGATCCCTGCTGCCCAGCCCTGATCAAGAGATCACCTGATCAAGAGATCAAGAGAGATGGGGGGATGGCTGGGGAGTTTGTCCCCCGCTCTTGCGCCGCTTAGCATGGGATCCCCGCAAGCGCACCTTGAGACGGTAGCGAACCGTTTCGTGAACGACCTTATAGGAGGCATCCACACCGTGCGTTTCCCGCAGCCATTCGCGAATGTCGCTGTAGGTACGGAATCGGCCAGGCTGATGCAGCTCCTGCTTAAGGATTTCCAAAACCGACTTGGGGATGAGGGGTTTGCGCCCTTGGTTGCGGGGCACCGTCAACATGCCCTCTAGCCCCTTGGCCTTGTAGCGTTGAAACCATCGAAAAATCGTTGAGATGTCCCGCCCCAGAATTTCAGCCAAGCCTGTCATCGTCTTGACTTTCCCAATCTTGAGCAGGTAAAGAGCTTGAACCCGCTCCTTGCCGGTCGGTGTGGACTGCTTGCCAAGTAGAGATTTGAGCTCTTCAGCCGATTCCTGAATGTCGAGCTTGAGGACTCCAGCCATGTTGGGGCGTCGCAGAACAGCGTTGAATTCGTTGCCTGGCGGAGAGTCTACCACAGTAACTTGGGGTTTTGGAAGTTGTTCGTGAAGTTTGCCTGGGCATCTCTTGACGTTTACAGAATCTCAGAATCTCCAGCTGAAAAATCTCCAACAGGCCACCCTTGTCGCTTTTCAGGATAGGCGGGCAAGGGATCCCCTCTAGGGCGGCAGGCCGTGGCTGTAGGAGTGGCTGTAGGATCAGAGGGCAAGCTTGCCGACGCTGCACTATGGTTCTTCGCAAGTATCTTGCAGGAGAGGGGCTGCGTTGGTTTCGCCTGGCCCTGCAGTTGCAAGGATCAGTTGTGCCGGCAGTGCTGCCCCGCGCCTTTATCTGCGGCTTGGCCGGGGTGCTGGTTTCGATTCTGTATAAGCTGGGGCTGCCCCTGGCGCTGTCGTCGTTGGTGGCGTTTGTGCCCAACATCGTTTTGGATTTGATGCTGGTGTTTCGGACAAACACCGCCTACGAACGGTTTTGGGAGGGGCGGAAAGCTTGGGGATCCGTGGTGAATGACGTGCGCAATTTGGCCCGCCTGATTTGGGTAGCCATTGAAGAAAAGCAACCCGGCGACCGGGAAGAGAAGATCCAAACTCTATATCTGTTGCCCGCCTTTGCCATGGCCATGAAACAGCACCTGCGCCAGGAACCTTTGCTGGATGAGATTCAGCCCCTCCTCAGCCCGGAGCAGTTGCAACGTCTCCAAAGCCTCAACCATCCCCCTTTGCAGATTGCCTTTTGGATTGGAGATTATCTGCAGCGCCAATACCAAAAGGGCCGCGTTGAGGTCTACCAGCTCACGATCATGGTGGAGCGGCTCAACAGCATGGTGGATGCGCTGGGGGCCTGTGAGCGCATTCTCATGACCCCAATGCCGATGGCTTATGCCCTGCACTTGAAGCAGTTGCTGTTGCTTTACTGTTTGTCTTTACCGTTTCAAATGGTGGAGGGCTTGGGTTGGATGACCGGCCCCATTGTGGGATGGCTGAGCTTTATGTTGTTTGGCGTTGAAGAGATCGGCATCGAAATTGAAAACCCCTTCGGCCGGGATCCCAACGATCTGCCCCTCGATAACATTTGCAACAAGATGAAGCACAATATTGCGGATTTGATCAATTCCACTTAGGGAACTCTCGCCGTTCTGGATGGCAGGGCAGCTGCCCATTTCAGATCCTCAGCCGGCACCTACCCCTAGTGGAGATAGCCGGGGCGAACCCGATGATTGAGAGGAAGGGATCCCTATATCTTGGGTAGGGAACAAGATGGGTTTGCTAAACTGTGGACAATTTGCCGAGGTGCTCTGGGGATGGCCTGCTCAACCTGCACATTTTTACACCTGGCCGATGTGCATCTGGGCTATGACCGCTACGACAGCCCGGAGCGGAGCAAGGACTTCTTTTTGGCTTTTCGGGATGTTGTCCGGCGCTATGCCATTCAGGATCCGGTGGACTTTGTGCTCATCGCCGGAGATCTGTTCGAGCATCGGCAGATTCAGCCCGGCGTTCTCAACCAAGCCCAGATCGTCTTGCGGGAGCTGCAGCAGGCCGGGATTCCGGTGTTGGCCATCGAGGGCAACCACGACAACCGTCCCTATGGCGTGAAAACCAGTTGGCTGAGGTACTTAGCCGATCACGGGGAGTTGATCCTGCTAGAGCCGGAAGCAGGGGAAGAGGGCCTGGAGTTGCGTCCCTGGGCGGGTGGGCGGGGGGGCTACCTAGACCTGCCCTGTGGGGTGCGGGTGATTGGATCCCAGTGGTACGGATCGGCAGCCCCTCGGTCGATTGAGCAGTTGGCGGCGGCCATTCGACGGTTGCCCCCCGGCCCAGAACGGGTGGTGTTGATGTTCCACCACGGTCTAGAGGGCCAAATTGCCCGTTACCAAGGCGCTCTGCGCTACAAAGATCTGCTGCCCCTGCGGGAGGCGGGGGTGGGCTACCTGGCCTTGGGACACATTCACAAAAGCTATTCCGAGGGGGGGTGGATCTTCAACCCGGGATCCCTGGAGGCCAACAGCACTGCCGAATGGGACTTCCAACGGGGGGCCTATCGCGTCCGCTGGGGAGATGGCCCACCCCAAGCGGAGTTGGTGCAGGATTACCATCAGCGGCCCCGCCGCCGGCTCTATCTGGAGGCCAAGGGCAGAGAAACCCCCGAACAGATTGCCGCAGCAGCCATTGCCTTGGCTAAGGGATCCCGTTTTCAGGAAAGTGAGATGGAGCCGATGGTGGAGTTGCGGCTGGTGGGACAGGTGGGGTTCGCCAAGCATGAGCTGGATAGCCGCGCCCTACAGTGTCAAATTCAGCAGCTTACCGGCGCCTTGCTGGTTCTGTTTCGTTTTGAGGCCAATACTTTAGAGCTCGGGTCGGCTGCCCTTTCCTTGGAAGAAGAGGGGCAGAGGCTACAAATCGAAGAGAAAATCTACAGGGATCTGCTGAGCAGCCATGCCCACTACCGCAAACGCAGTGAAGAGCTAGCGCGGCTGCTTCTGGATCTTAAAGAAAAGGTTTTGGATGGGCAAGGAGAATCTGAAGTGTATGCTCACCTAAGGGGAGCTTTTGATGCTCCGCATCGCTGTCGCGAATGGGGAGCAGAAGACTGATTATGCGGATCCTCTCTCTCGCTTTACAAAACTTCAAATCTCATGAGGATGCCGTCTTCACGTTTGAGCCAGGTATTAACGCCATTTGCGGAGAAAACGGAGCGGGCAAGACCAGCATTTTAGAGGCCATTGCCTGGGTTTTGTTCGACTACTGTCCCTACAGCCAAGAAGAAATCATCCGCTCCGGTGCCAACGACGCAGTGGTGACTGTGCAATTTATCTCCCAATGGGATCAGCGCACCTACGATGTTCGCCGCAGCGTAACGCAGGGATATCGTCTCTTTGATCCCCAGCTGAAGCAGCGCCTAGAGTATGAGCGCAAGTCCGATGTGCTGCCGTGGCTGAGGCAACATTTGGGCGTACCTGCCGGTACCGACCTGGCGCGGCTCTTTGCCACAACGATTGGGGTGCCCCAAGGGACTTTCACAGCAGACTTTCTCAAAACCGGTCGAGATCGCAAAGAAGTTTTCGATCGCATCTTAAAGGTGGAAGAGTACCAGCAGGTAGCCAAAGACCTGTTGGCGGTCGAAAAATACAGTGAGGCGCAGATTCAGGCCATTAATCATCAAATTGAATTGCTCCGCCAACAGCTACAGGAGTGGGATCCGCTGCAAGCGGAGCGGCAGAAAATCCAACAAGAACTGAGTTATTGGCAAGAGCGCTTGAGTCAATCGATCCACACTCTGGATCAGGTTAAGCTTGAGATCGAGCGACTGGAGAAATGGCTTGAGCAAATCCAAACTTTAGATCACCAGATTGCCCAACTGGAGCAAAAGGGATCCCTGCTTCAGGTATCTCTTGAGCAGGCAGAAAAGTTATGGGCAGAGGCCAGGCAAGCTCAAGCGCAGCAACAGCAATACTGGGAGGGATCTCAGCATTTTTTGGCCACAGAAGCTCGCTTGCGGGAGCTGGAAAAACAGCAACAGCAACGCTTGGAGTGGCTGAAACAGCGGGATGCTTTGCTCTCGCAAAAGCAGCATATCGAAAACCAATTGGCAAGACTTCAAGAAAAGTTAAGCCAACAGCAGCGCTGGAAGCAGGAGCTAGAGGAGCTAACCCCGCAAATTCAGGCCCAAGAGGAGCTAGAGCGTCAGCAGACCTATTGGACTCAACAGCTCAACACGTTGCTACACCTGCACCGCGAATGGGAACAGATCCAGGCAGAATGGACAGCCCACGCCGAGCGCTGTCAACTGCTACAAAGCCGAGTGCAAGAAGCTGAACAGGCCCAGGCCATATGTCGGCAGCATCAATTGACCTACAACCGTTATTTGCAGTTGGAAACCCTCATTGCAGAGCAGGAAGCGCTGCGGCGAACCCGACAAACTTTACTGGCTCAACGGGAAACTTTGCAACATCAACTGCATCGATTGGAGCTGCAGGGATCCGAATATCAGCAACAACTCCAGATCTTCCAAAAAATGGAGGCGGAAAAACTTGAGCTGCAACCCCTGTGTGAACGGCAGGCCTCCCTGGAGCAGCGCCACTCCCAACTTGGCGAGAAGTTGGCTTCCTTTCAGGCTCTGCGCCTTGAACTCAAACAACGGGAAACGGAGCAGGAACAAGGCCAAGTCCAATTGCAACAACTGCAGCTCCAACTGAGACAACGGCAGGCGGATTTGGAGCGGGTAGCCGCCATTCCTGCGCTCGAAACTCAACAGGAGCGATTGCAAACTCAGCTCAGCCGCATTGCCGCAGCTCGTCAATTTCAACAGGAGCTACAAGCCCTTTTTGAGCAGGGCTCGGATCAATTGGCTCAACACCATCACAGCATCCGGCAACTTCTGGACGAATTGGAAGCGCAGCGACACAACTATCCCCAACTTCAATCTCTGTGGCAGCGGATCCCAGAGGTACTCACTCGATCTTCAGCACTCAGCCAACAGTTGCTCCAGTCCATCCATCAGATTTTGCAGGATCTGGCTCCCCAAACTTCCGAGCCCCAACTTCGTCAGCAGTTGTCCAACATCCAAAAACAACTCAGGACTTTGCAACCCTTGCTCGGCCTAACCGCACAAATACCCGATTTACAAGCCCAAATTCAGCAACTGCTGCAGTTGCAAGCCGAACGACAAAGCAGAATTGATGATCTTCACTGGGATCTTGAGGCTGAGCCCACCTTCCTTCGGCAACAACAGGAAATTGGCCAGGCGCTGCAAGAACTGGGGGATCCCAGAGGGCAAATCCAGCGCTTGGAAAGAGATCTCAGCCGCAAGTCTAGGGTTGAGCAAGAATATCAACAAATAGCGGCCCATGTTCAGCAACTCCAACAGCAGATACAAGCCCTAGAAGAGCAGCTGCAACCGCTTTCAGATCTGGATGAAAGAATTGCAGCTTTGCGGGAAGAACAAGGCCGGCACCGCAACAACTACGAGACCTTTATCCGCATGCAGCCTCTTGCCCAAAGTTTGCCCCGACGGCAAGATGAACTCCAAGCGGCCCAGTTGGCCCTAGATCAAATCCAGAAAGCCAAGCAAGAAAAACAAGCCCAGATCGACCGCTGGGAACAAACAGAGGGATCCAAAGATGACCTGCAAGCCCAAATTGAAAAAGCCGCCAAAACCTTAAAATCTCTGGGGGATCCCAGAAGTCAAGCCGAACGGCTCAAAGCAGAGCTAAAACAGGAGAAGCAGTATTTACAAATGCAGGCCGACTGCCTGCAGCAGCTTCAGGATTTACAGGCCGCACTCAACCCTATCGAGGAGGCCCTATGCCAAACGGAGCATCTGGATCGAGAGCTGGGATCCCTGCAGGAAGAACGCGAACGATACCGTTTAGATCACGAGCGCTATCTGCAGGCAGAACCCATTGCCCAATTGCTTCCCCAGCGGGAACAGGAACTGGCCGAGCTAAACGCCCAGCGGCAGCAACTGCAAACTCAGCTTTCCCAACTTCGCGCAGCACGGGATCCCTTGGCTGCTCTGTATCAACCGCAGGAGCATGAGCGCCTTCGATCCCTTCTGCAGGCCACCGAAATTCAAAAAGCCGAAGCCCAGGCCCGACTGGAGAGCCTAGCTCCTCAACTGAGCAAAATTGAGGAAAAGTTGCGGCAATTGGAACAGACCAAGGCAAGCTTAAAGCAAGTCGAGGCAGAAAAAACTGAGAAAGAACGCCTACACCGCTTTATCAAGTTTAGCCGAGATACCTATAGAAAAGCCGGCCCTCAAATTACCCAATACTACCTGCAGCAGATCAACCATACTGCCGATCACCTCTTCCGAGAAATTCTCAACCGTCCCAACGTCACCCTGACCTGGGAAGCCGATTATGAGATCCGCGTTCAAGAAGCCGGCAGCCCCAAACGACGGTTTGCCAGCCTTTCCGGGGGAGAGCAAATGTCGGCGGCCTTGGCAGTGCGCTTGGCTTTGCTCAAGGTGTTGGGACAACTAAATATTGCCTTTTTCGATGAGCCCACCACCAATATGGATACCCAACGGCGACAGCGGCTGGCAGAGGCTATTACCAACCTGCGATCTTTTGAGCAGCTGTTTGTCATCAGCCACGACGATACCTTTGAGCAAATGACAGAAAATGTTATTCGGGTGGAAAGGCACTCCGGATCCAAGTCGGTAGGGAGGGATCCCGCCTATGGTGTTTAGAGCCGACCGGATCCTGGCAGTGTTGCAGCAAAAGCGGGAGGCCTTTGCCACTTTTGATCAAAGGCTGTCGGAGCGCAGAGAATACTATAAGCAGGCTATGGAAAGCTTGCGCCAGTGGTCGAGCTTAGAGATTGCCGAAAAAATAGCTCCATTCCCTTTCCCAGGCGCTTTACCTACTGCGGAGTGGGATCGCTACTCCAATTGGAAGATCCCTTTTGAGCAGGAATGGGCCAATTACGAAGAAAGCCGTGAGTGGGCGAAGTCGGTCATTGAAAATATTCCCACCTTTGCCGTGGATGGATCCCAGATTTATCCCAGCAAAGATCTGTCAATACCGGTGGCGCTGGTGCAAATTGGCTGGTATGAAAATTATCACTGCGCAGCAGGCTTGTACGAAAAAGACATCCAAGTGGATGTATTGACTCCAAGGGACCTGGGATCCGACAGCAGCGGCGAACCGAAAGAGCGAATGGTTAACATGCGCCGCTTTCAAATGGAAATCGAGAGACTTGTAGAATACATTCAAAAATCTCAACCGGGATCCCGAAAATTGGCCTTTTTGGACGGGGCGCTGGTGGCTACTTTTGCCGAAGTCTTTGAGCCAGAAAGCCAAGACTTTTATGTGCAGTGTTTGCTCCAGCTTCTGCGGGCCAGCGAGCAAAGCCGGATCCCCATCGTGGCCTACATAGACACCACCTACACTTCCGATTTGGTGGCGTTGCTGAAGCATTGTTTTGACCTACCCGAAGCTCCACAGCTTCACGATGCGCAACTGCTTAGTCCCTGGTTGGAGTGGGGGGATCGCACACCTTTTTTCATCTGTGCCCGCGGCGGCAGCCTCAACCCCCAAGATGGGATCCTCAACTCCTACCAAGAAATGCGGGAGCGAGTGGGGTTTGTTTACCTGCGCACCAATGACAACTTTCCGGCCCGCTTGGAAATACCCGTTTGGGTTTATGAGGCAGGACTGTTGGACTGGTTGGTGGATCTGGTTCGCTGTGAGGTGGTGATTGGGCGAGGTTATCCTTATGTGCTGGAGACAGCCGATCAAATAGCCGTTATCCGCAATGAGGATCGCAACCTTTTCTTGCGTCTCATGCAAGATTGGGCCGCTCGCGAAAAGCTGAACCTAAGGCTATCCCGGAAAACAGTAAGTAAATTACAGCGGAGACGAGTTCGATGAGATTGGGAAAGGTGGTTCGCTCCAACAATCACTGTGATTACGTGGTGCAGGTGGACGATGCTTTAGAAGTCAAAAATCCGCCGACTCCTGATGACTATGGCTTCGGCAGCTTTGTCAAGCTAGAAAGCGACCGGCGACACTGGGCCGTAGGTCTGGTCTACAACACACAGCTTCTGAACCCGATGTTCCTCAATTCTGGGCCGCGTCTTTCCAGCCAGCCGGATCCCTATTTTTCCCCCGATCTGCAGAATGAAGTGCGCACGCTACTCTCGGTGGTCTTAATCGGGGCCTTGGATGAAGAGCGCCGCTGTGGCCGGCAAGGGATCCCACGCGTGGTGGTGCCTGTAAACACGCCGGTTTTTCGCATGAGCCGGGAAGAGATCCTGCGCTTTCACCAGGATCCCCAAGGTCAAACCCAATTTTCCTACTATGGTTTGCTGCTGAGTAGCGGCGGCAACTTTGCCAATCATTTGATCTACCAAGTCTTGAACGACATTACGCCGATGTTTGCCGATCCAGCTCAACGGCGAGCTCTGCAAATCTTAAGCAAAGAATTGGCCTGGAAAATGACTGTAGGAGCGATGCGCTAATGCCCCAAAAAATCACCGATAATGGCCACCATCCAGAAGCCACCCTCTCTCCAACTGAGGACTCTCCAGAGGTAATTGGCACCGTCAAAGGGCCTGGAGAAACCTCTAACCAATATGTTTTCATCACTTCCAATACCCAAGCGGTAAAGGTGGGCGATTTCGTCTACTACGAAGTCCAGGATCCCCAATCGCAAACGCTGCAAATCTTGGGTAAAATTAGCCAAGTTCAGCTCCTGGATCACATCCCCGATCGCATCTTTGCCGATACCGAAATCGATCCCAGCACCATTGTGGCTCTGGTGGGCTTTACCCATCCCAATCCGGAAATCTATGCGGTTACCGTCGAGGTCATCGGCTATTTCAATCAGAAGATGGGCTTTATTAACCCCCGCCGCGCTCCGGATCCCGGTGCCAAGGTTTTTCTGGCCTCCAATCGTCTGCTGAAATCAATTTTGAACAAACGAGATGAAACAGCCATTGGGGGTGCTCACTTGGGCAGCCTGTTGTTGCGCGATGAGGGAGCAGTGCCCGTAGTACTGGACGTCAAGGAAATGGTCAGCACCCATCTGGCCATTTTGGCGGGGACAGGATCCGGCAAATCTTATACAGCAGGGGTTTTGATTGAAGAGCTGCTTTTGCCTAAAAACCGAGCTGCCGTCCTCATTTTCGATCCCCACGGGGAATACCACACGCTGGCAGAAATGCAGTCCCACCCCAAGTTTTTTGGGGAAGATGGCTACCGACCCAAAGTCAAGGTTCTTTCACCGCAGGAAATTAAGATTCGTGTATCTTCTCTTAACTTCTTTGATATTCTGACCCTGCTGCCAGAGACCACTGACCGACAGAAATCTTTTCTGGAGAAAGCCTTTCGCAAAACAACTCAATTTAACCCGATCCGCTGGACGATTCAGGACTTAATCGATGCCGTAAACGAGGCTGATTCCGCAGAGGATGGATCCCAGGGATCCTCAGCCGCCGCTTTGGAGTGGAAATTAGAACAGATCGACCGTTCTCCCTATTTCGACAATTTGCAACACCTAGCTCCCAAAGACTTGTTTGAGCCGGGGCAGGTAACCATCCTGCAAATGCATGAGATCAGCCAAGAAGAACAGCAGGTGATCGCTGCTGCCATCTTGCGCCAGGCCAACTATGCTCGGATCAATACCCACAAAGGCAAGATCCAGCCGGGGGACGAAAATTACTTGCCCTATCCCGTCTTTATTCTGCTGGAAGAGGCCCATCGGTTTGCCCCTGCCCACGAGCCTTCCCGTTGCAAACAGGTGCTGCGCACCATCCTCAGCGAAGGACGCAAGTTTGGACTGGGAGTAGGGCTGATCACGCAACGCCCTGGCAAGTTGGACTCGGATATTCTGTCTCAATGCATGAGCCAATTTTTGATGCGAATTGTCAACCCCGCCGATCAGGAAAATTTGCGCCACAGTGTCGAGGCTGCCGGACGGGATCTGTTACAGGAATTGCCCGCCTTGAGCAAAGGTCAGGTGATCATCTCCGGGGTGTGCGTCAATACCCCTGTACTGTGCAAAGTGCGGCAGCGCTACACGCAGCATGGCGGCGAAACGTTGGATATTCTTGGCCTCTGGCAAAGGCATTCTCAAGAACACCACCAGCGGGATCGCTTGGCTCAGTCAGCCCCTCTCAAACCGCGTCCTCAACCTCAGGTAGTGGATGGACTCAGCATTGATTAGCAATGGCCCAAAACTCCAACTGTGGCCTGATCTCAATCGCTGAATCTGCCAAATCTACAATCCGAAACCACTGCTTGATTGCAATACAATTCATTTCACAGAAACAAGTTTTGGGGCGAGCAGGATGAGGAAACAAGCCCTTTTGCCAAGCTTCCTGGGCATTGCCGTTGCAGTTCTACTGGGATCCGGGCCTGCCTATGCTCAGTTGCGGCTGATCCCCGAAGCGGCGCGGCGGGTGTACGAGGCATTGCCGGATCTGCCGCTGGAAAACGTCTACACCCCCATTAACCCCAATGACGGCGGCCCTACGCCTGAGGAAGATACCTTGGTGCGGCGGATGATGGTTTACCATCTGCAGGTGGCCGGTCGCTCCCCGACCGACCGCTTTGACTGGCAACTGACGCTGGCAGACTATTTCGATGCCAATGAGCCAATCATCGCCCAACGGTATCCCGGTGCCGACCGCCTCACGGTCAACCCCTACGCCCAAGACAAAGCCGTTGTACAATCCCTGAACCGGCAACAGCGACAGGCCCTGCTGGAAGCCCTTGTGCTGGCCTTCGGTGGGGATCCCAACCCAACGCCCCTCTACATTCCCACCGACGGGGATCCTGCCCCTACCCGTCCCACCCCAGAACCTATGAAGCCCTTGCTGCTTCCCGGCAGCGGATCCGCTGACTTGCTCAGGCCCTAGCCGAGGTTTCCCGCTAACTCAAGGCTTGCCCGGTGTAGTTCTCAATGCAGCGCAGGAACAGCTCTACCCCAATGCCAAGGGCAGCCTCATCGAAGTCGAAGCGGGGGTGGTGGTGAGGGTAGTTCAGGCCCCTTTCGGGGTTGGCGGATCCCAGGAAAAAGTAGCAGCCAGGCACCTCGTTGAGAAAAAAGGAGACGTCCTCGCCGCCCATGGTCATTTCTGGGATGATCCTCGCCTCTGAGCCAAACACCTGGCGGGCAGCTTGTTCCACCAGCGCTACCATAGCAGGATCGTTGCAAACCGCTGGGTAGCCCCGTTCGTACTGAAACTCGTAGGTGGCCCCGTAGGCTTGGCAAATGCCGGCAACGATTTCTTCCATACGTTTTGAGATCAAATCCCGCACTTCCGGCTGAAAGCTGCGCACGGTGCCCCAAATCTCAGCTCTAGGGGCAATGACGTTAAAGGTATCGCCAGCCCGGAAACGGCCCACCGTCACCACCGCCGGCTGCAGCGGATCCACACTGCGGGAGACGATGGTCTGCAAAGCATTGACAATGTGGGATCCCACCACAATGGCATCCACTGTTTGTTGGGGAAGGGCAGCATGTCCGCCTCGCCCGATCACCTGAATCTGAAAGCGGTCGGCAAAGGCCATCGAGGGGCCACTTTTCACGCCAATAGTGCCCAGAGGGCGATTATTCCACAGGTGTAGGCCGAGGATGGCTTCCACATCCGGGTTTTTCAGAACCCCCGCCTCCAGCATGGGCTTGGCTCCGCCGGGGCCTTCTTCGGCAGGTTGAAAAATGACCTTGACCGTGCCCTTGAGGTGTTGACGGTGCTGTTGCAGCAGCTTGGCGGTGCCCATAGCAATGGCCGTATGGCCGTCGTGGCCACAGGCGTGCATGACGTTGGGGATGGCGGAGCGGTACTCGACTTCATTGGCCTCATGAATGGGCAGGGCATCCATGTCGGCCCGCAGCGCCAAGACTGGCCCCGGCTCTTCTCCTGTAATGGTGGCTACAATGCCAGTGTGGGCAATGCCAGTCTGGTGCGGGATCCCCCAGCTTTTCAGGCGCTGGCTGATGTAGGCGGCGGTTTGCTTCTCCTGGAAGCCCAGCTCAGGATACTTGTGGATGTGGCGGCGCCAGGTCACCAACTCGGGTTGTAAAGCTCGAACAGCAGGGCGAAGCGCAGGGACAGACATGACCTGAAAAACAAAAAAACAAAAATGTCTTGGAAAACCTTCACCGATGGCCAGTGTTGGTTGCATGCAGTTGCCTGTCGATTTTGCCCAGTATGGCATTGCTGAGGCTGCTTTCCGCTCGGCGTCGAGGTGGACATCTAGGCCCACTGGGATCCGGTTTCCGGCGGCAGATCCTGCCAACGGCCCGGCCCCACTGCTCGCAAAGCTTCCTGCAAGGAGATCGCCCCTGAGTAGAGGGCCTTGCCCAAAATGGCCCCTGTCAAACGGGGCAAGCTCAACAAAGCCAGCAAATCGGTCAGCGAGCCGATCCCTCCCGAAGCAATTACAGGCACTTGAGAGACGGCTAGGATCTGGCGCAGCTGTTCTAAATTGGGCCCGGCCAGGGTGCCATCCCGGCTAATGTCGGTATAGATGATCCCGGCAGCTCCTTGGGCTTGCACCCGTTGCACTAGCTCAGGAGCCCGCAGGGGAGTGGTGCTCAGCCAGCCGCGGGTGGCCACCTGCCCTTGCCGAGCGTCGATCCCCACCCAAACCCGACCGGGGAAGGCTTGGGTCATAGCCTCCAGGGTGTCGGGATCCTCTACGGCTAGGGTGCCAACGATCACCCGATCCACCCCCAGCTCCAGCAACTGCCGCGCCCGTTCCAGGGATCGGATCCCACCCCCCACCTGCACCGGGATGGCCAGGCTGCGGACAATGCGCTCAATGATGGGCAGGTTGACTGGATCCCCGCTTTTGGCTCCGTCCAGATCGACCACATGCAGGCGAGGGGCACCCTGTGCCGCCCAAGCTTCGGCCTGCTGGATGGGGTCATCGGCCACCTGTTCCGCCTGAGCATAATCCCCCTGGTAGAGGCGCACGGCGTGGCCCTGGAGAAGGTCGATGGCGGGGATCACCTCTAAGAAGGCGCTGGTGTAAGGCATGATTGGGATCCCTTAGGGGCTTCTCCAGTATCGCCCAGGGGGGAGAATGGGAAAACCTTTTGGGGCGACCATGAACGCACGTCAACTGGCCCTCTTGGCCTTGCAGAAAATCGAGCGCCAAAACGCCTATGCCGACCTGGTTCTGGGGCATTTGTTGGCCAACAGCAGCCTGATCCCCGCCGACCGGCATCTGGTCAGCGAGCTGGTGTATGGCATTACCCGCCGTCGCCGCACCCTCGATGCCTTGATCGATTGCTTTGCCCAGCGTCCTGCCCACAAGCAGCCCCCCGATTTGCGACTGATTTTGCATCTCGGCCTCTACCAACTGGCTTTTTTGGATCAGATCCCGGCCAGTGCTGCCATCCATACCAGCGTGGAATTGGCCCGCCAGATGGGGCTGGGATCCCTGACAGGGGTAGTGAACGGCATTTTGCGAGCCTATCAACGGCAGGTGCTGGATCAAGCCGGAAAGGATCCCCTCAAGCCCCTCGAGGACACTCTGCCAGCCGACCCAATTCAGGCTTTGGGGATCCGGCACAGCTTTCCCGACTGGTTGGTGAGCCTATGGTGGGAGCGCCTGGGGCCAGCAGAAGCCGAGCAGTTGTGCGCCTGGTTCAACCGACCGCCCCACCTAGATCTGCGGGTTAACCCGCTGCGGGCAGATGTGAATAAAGTCATTCAAGCCTTGGCAGCAGCCGGGATCCCTGCCCTCCCCATCTCCGAGGTGCCGGGTGCCTTGCGACTTCAGGATCATGCTGGCGACATCACGGCCCTGCCCGGCTTTGCCCAGGGTTGGTGGAGCGTTCAAGATGCCAGTGCCCAGCAGGTGGTGCATTGCCTGGATCCCCAGCCGGGAGAGCGGGTGATCGACTGCTGCGCTGCTCCGGGCGGCAAGACCACCCAAATAGCCCAACACATGCAGGATCGGGGGGAAATCTGGGCTTTGGATCGCCACCCCCACCGTCTGCGGCGCCTGGAGGAAAATAGGCAGCGCCTGGGCTTGAGCTCAATCCGTCCCCTGGCCATCGACCTGTTATCCCTGAGCGCTGCTGCCGATCGCGTCAGCGGGACGGAGTCCT
>NZ_JANSHV010000130.1:0-678 GCF_047461775.1 Synechococcus sp. R6-5 | reverse complement strand
GGGTGCATTCACAGACGGGGGCAGATGCGTGGCCACAGTTGGTCGAAGGTTCCGCTCATGAGTGCAGCACGCAAGGGCAGCATGTTCTCTAAGCCAGCGCGCGACCAGCGCATGCCTGGCGCGCACAAACGTTGCTTAGCCTGTTTAGCACCAGATTCGACTATGCCACTGCCAATCGGTAAGTGAGCAGACTCAAAATCCCGATACTGCATGCGCTCGTGAAAATATCTGGCCTCAGTAAGCAACTGCTCTGACTGAGTATGTTGGGCTAATCGCTTGGCTATCTGTTTAGCTTGTCCCTCATACAGCATTGCACTATGTTGGTCAACCCACGCCGCTGCCTGCTCAGGCTGGTTGGGATACAGCAGCTCCACACAGATGTTGCTTAGCGTGATACCAGTCCACGATATGAGCGGCATCAGGATAGTCACGCGCTGCGAGATTCCAAATCCAGGCTGCGCCGTCTCCAACCACAGCACTCTGGGCAGCCTGCGACCAACGTCGCGCTTGTGCTTCCATGGCGAGCTTGAACGCCGGCCCGCCCAAGTGCATTACATAAGACTGGGAACGTCCACGCACTTGACCACTCTGACCAGTAACATATGCTTCAAAAATAGCCCCTATCTTTACCTCCTTCCACCCTTCAGCACGAACATTCGCCATAAATCCGTCCATACT
>NZ_JANSHV010000129.1:0-5867 GCF_047461775.1 Synechococcus sp. R6-5 | reverse complement strand
CCGGCATTGCCGTGGGCATGGCCACCAACATCCCGCCCCACAACTTGGGCGAATTGGTGGACGGCCTGATCGCCCTCATCCACAACCCCAACCTGACCAGCCTGGAGTTGATGCAGTGGATCCCCGCCCCTGACTTCCCCACCGGGGCGCTGATCATGGGCCAAGAGGGCATCCGCGAAGCCTACACCACCGGGCGCGGCTCCATCACCCTGAGGGGGGTGGCCACCGTCGAAACCATAGAGCAGCGGGGCCGACCGGTTCGGGACGCCATCATCATCACCGAGCTGCCCTACCAAACCAACAAGGCAGCCATGATCGAGAAGATCGCCGAGCTGGTCAACGAGAAAAAGCTGGAAGGCATTGCCGACATCCGTGACGAGAGCGACCGCAGCGGCATGCGGGTGGTGATCGAGCTAAAGCGGGATGCCCAGCCGCAGGTGGTGCTCAACAACCTCTACAAGCAAACCCCCCTGCAGGCCAACTTCGGGGTCAACATGCTGGCCATCCTCAACGGCGAGCCGCGCACCCTGACCCTGCGGGACGCGCTGCAGGCTTTTCTGGATTTTCGGGAAGAGGTGATCGAGCGGCGCACCCGCTACGAGCTGCAAAAAGCCGAAGAGCGGGATCACCTGCTGCAGGGCTATCTCTTGGCTTTGGGGCAGTTGGATCGGGTGATTGCCCTCATTCGGGGAGCCGCCGATACCGCCACAGCCCGAGAGGAATTGCAGGCGGTGTTGGGCCTGAGTGAAGCCCAAGCCGACGGGATCCTGCAGATGCAGCTGCGCCGCCTCACCGCCCTGGAAGCGGAAAAAATCCAGGCCGAGCACGAAGACTTGGTGAGGCAAATTGCCGACCTGCGGGATATTCTGGCCCGCCGAGAACGGGTGATGCAGATCATCAGCGAAGAGCTGCAGCAGCTCAAAGCCCGCTTTGCCAGCCCGCGCCGTTCCCGCCTCTGTTTGGAGGATGGGGAGCTGGGAACGGATGATCTGATCGAAAATCGGGAGACGGTTATCTTTCTAACCGAGCAGGGCTATATCAAGCGCATGGGCCTTGAGGAGTTCCAGGTGCAGGGGCGAGCCACCCGCGGCAAAGCCGGCGCCCGCATCAAAGAAGACGATGCCATCGAACAGTTTTTTGCCTGTCGCAGCCACGACACCATCCTCTTTTTCACCAATCGGGGCGTAGTCTATACCCTGCCCGCCCACCAGATCCCCCAGGGGAGCCGCGCCGCCCGTGGCAGCGCCATCGTTCAGTTGCTGCCGATCACCCGGGAAGAGCGGGTTACGTCCATGGTGCCGGTGAGCCAGTTCAGCGACGACGAATATCTGGTGATGCTCACCCGCGGCGGCTACATCAAAAAAACGGCCCTCAGCGCCTTTGCCAATGTACGCTCCAACGGCCTGATTGCCATCTCTCTGGAAGAAAACGACGAACTGCGCTGGGTGCGCCGCGCCCGCTCCAGCGATGATGTGGTCATGGCGACCCGCCAAGGCATGTCCATTCGCTTCCCGGCGGATGACGAGCAACTGCGCCCTCTGGGACGGGCCACCCGGGGCGTGCGGGCCATTACCCTCAACGCCGGCGATGACATCGTCAGCATGGATATTATCTCTGCCGAATCGGTGATGGCTGCCGAGCGAGAGGGGGAGAAGCTGGCTAACCCTTGGGTGCTGGTGATCACCAAAGAAGGGCGGGGCAAGCGCTCGGCCATCGACAATTTCCGCCAGCAAAACCGCGGCGGCAAGGGGGTGATCGCCACCAAGTTCCGCCAGGCGTCGGACGAGCTGGCGGCCCTGCGCATCGTCAATGCCGAAGACGAGATCCTGTTGGTAACCGCCAGGGGCATTGTCATGCGCCAGTTGGCCAAGGCCATTCCCACCCAGTCCCGCGAGGCGACCGGGGTGCTGGTGCAGCGCCTGGATCCGGAAGACAGCATTGTGGGAGTTACAGTGGTACCCGCTGCCTTGGTTGCCGAGGAGGAGACCTCAGAAGCCAGCGCTTGATCCCCGGCCGTTACTTAGGTACGGCATTTGCCGCCGCAGAAGGGTGGGATCCCGTACCGAGGGGGGTGAAGATGGGGTGTTAGCTTTGACATAGCCCAAATTGCGGGAACAGCAAAGGCCTGGGGGATCAGGCCGAGCGGCCCGGTTGGGATGGCATCTGCTGTGTTTGTGGAGCTTGGTTACTCCATGGCGAGCCCGTTGAACTTCATCCCTGGTTTTGAGGCAGTGCAAACTCCGAGCCCCGACAACCGGCTCTGGCAATACTTGCAATCTCAGGATCCCAGCGTCTTTCAGGATATTGCCCGCAATTCTTCCCCAGAAGTGCTGGAGATCTTGGGCCACAACATCCGCAGCTTGGTGGGGAGCTTGCCCTCCGATCAATTCGGGGTTCAGATCATCACCAACCGCGAGAGCTTGGCCAAAATGCTCTCTGGCGCGATGATGGGCGGCTATTTCCTGCGGGTCATGGAGCAGCGCCTAGCCCTGGAGCAATCTTTGGGCAGTGCCTCCCAGCCTGCCAGCGCGGATCAGCCTTCGCCAGCAGAGGAGGAGGGCTAGGCTTGCAATCCACCTTTTAGCGCCGCCGAGGAGGTTCCATGCTGGATGCGGGTTTCCAGGCAAAGGGATCCCAGTTCAGCAGCCCACCGCGGCGGATTTTGGTTTGCCCGGATAGTTTTAAGGGATCCCTAACAGCCACGGCGGCGGCAGAGAGCATGGCCCGCGGGATCCAACAGGTGCTGCCGGAAGTCGAGGTGGAGCCGCTCCCCTTGGCGGATGGGGGAGAGGGCACCCTAGAGGCACTGCTGCCGACGCTGGGGGGAGAGAAGAAGGGCCTATGGGTCACCGGCCCCCTGGGGGATCCCGTGTGGGCGGAGTACGGGGTGGCAGGAGAGCTGGCCCTGTTGGAGCTGGCCCAGGTGGCTGGCCTGACCTTGGTGCCACCGGAGCGGCGGGATCCCACCCGCACCACCACCTACGGCCTGGGGGAGCTGCTGCGGGCTGTTTGCCGCGATCCCATCGCTGAGATCTGGATAGGACTGGGGGGATCCGCCACCGTGGATGGAGGGGCGGGCATGGCGCAGGCCTTAGGCTATCGCCTGTTGGATGGAGCTGGGGATCCCATCGGCTGGGGTGGGGCGGAGCTGGCCCGGCTGGCGCGCATCGAGCCCCCCGAACAGCCTGTTTGGCAGGGGAAACGGGTCCGCGGCCTCTGCGATGTGCAAAACCCCCTCACTGGCCCGTTGGGAGCCGCCGCCGTCTTTGCCCCCCAGAAGGGCGCCACCCCTTCCCAGGTGCAGCAGTTGGAGCAGGCGCTGCAGCAGTGGGCTCAAGTGGTGGAGCGAGATTTGGGCCAGGCCGTGGCCGGGATCCCGGGGGCCGGAGCCGCAGGCGGCTTAGGAGCAGGTCTGGTGGCTTTTTTGGAGGCCACTCTGGAGTCCGGGATCCAGCTCTTGGCGCGGCAATTGGCCCTGCCGGAGCGCATCCGCCGCTGCCATCTGGTCGTCACCGGAGAGGGCTGCCTCGACGAACAAAGCACGATGGGAAAGGTGGTGGGGGCCGTGCTGGAGCAGGCTATCCAAGCCCAAAAACCCCTGCTCATCCTCTGTGGCCAGGTGACTCCGGCAGCGCGCGCTGGGTTGGCAGCCCAGCCTCTTCCCCTTCGGGTTGGCGCCCTGTGCGACCGGATCCCCGACGTGGCAGAAGCCCAACGGCAGGCCGGCCATCACCTGGAGCAGATGACGGCCCAGGAGCTGAGAGATTTTCTGGAGCAGGATGCGGGGATTGGCCGGTTATAATGGCTTAAATCATCGTGTTTCGTAGGACATCATGGCCAGTATCGAGTTCTCCCCCGGCATCCAAGAGGTGCCCACCCAGGTGCGAGTGCTGAAATCCAAGACCGGCAACCGGGGATCCGCGATTTTCCGCTTCGAGGATCTAAAATCCGATACGCAAAACATCCTCGGCATGCGGATGATCGATGAGGAAGGGGAGCTGACCACCCGCAACATCAGGGCCAAGTTCCTGAACGGGGAATTCAAAGCCCTGGAAGTGACCTACGACATGGAAACCGAGGCAGAGTGGGATCGCTTCCTGCGCTTTATGGAACGCTTTTCAGCGGCCAACCAGATGGGCATGGCCTAGTTGCCGCCCTTCCCGCCTCAGCTTTTGGATTTTTTGCTCCTTTTGCCGGATCTGCGCTTGGCTTGAGGTTGGCCGGGATCGGATCCCTGGCCCTCTTCAACTGAGGGCTGCCCCAGCGGCGGCCGTCGCTTGTGCCAGTCGGTGCTTTGCTCATAGGCATAGGCCACCCGCAGCACCTTGCTCTCCTGTAGGGCATTGCCCACAATTTGCAGGCCAATGGGCAGCCCATCGGCAAACCCGCAGGGCAGGCTCAGCCCCGGCAAGCCCGCCAGGTTCACCGGGATTGTCATCAGGTCGCAGAGGTACATGCTGAGGGGATCCTCCCGCTCGCCGAGCTTGAAGGCTGGGGTGGGGGTGGTGGGGCTGACCAGCACATCCACCTTCTCGAAAGCCCTGAGGAAGTCTTGCTTGATGAGGGTGCGCACCTTCTGGGCCTTGAGGTAGTAGGCGTCGTAGTACCCCGAGGAGAGGGCATAGGTGCCGATCATGATGCGCCGCTTGACTTCTGGCCCAAAGCCGTGGGCGCGGGTCTTGCCATACATGGCCAGCAGCGAGTCGGCAGGTTCCCGCAGGCCGTACTTTACCCCGTCGTAGCGGGCCAAGTTGGCAGAGGCTTCCGAAGGGGCGATGATGTAATAGGTGGCAAGGCCGTAGCGAAAACTGGGGCAGTCGATCTCCAGGATCTCGGCCCCCAGTTCCTGCAGATGTTGAATGGCCGCTTGCACGGCAGCGCGGGTCTCCTCGCCGCATCCTTCCCCCAGCAAGTCGCGGATCACCCCGATTTTGAACCCCTTGATGTCCGGGATCAGAGCCTGGCTATAGTCCGGGATATCCACCTTCAGGCTGGTGGAGTCCATCGGGTCATGGCCGGCGATCCCCTGCAGCAGCAAGGCCACATCCTCCACCGTGCGCCCAAACGGCCCCACCTGATCCAAAGACGAAGCAAAGGCCACCAGCCCGTAGCGAGACACCAGCCCGTAGGTGGGCTTGAGGCCCACCACCCCACAAAAAGCTGCCGGTTGGCGGATGGATCCCCCCGTATCCGAGCCCAGAGCCACCACCGCCTGGTCGGCAGCCACCGCCGCCGCCGATCCCCCAGAGGATCCCCCTGGCACCCGCGTCAGATCCCAGGGATTGGCCGTGCGCTGAAAGGCCGAGTTTTCCGTGGAGCTGCCCATGGCAAACTCGTCCAGGTTGGTCTTGCCCACCGTCACCATGCCCGCAGCCGCCAGCCGCGCCGTCACCGTTGATTCATAGGGGGGAATGAACCCCTCCAGCATCCGGGAGGCACAGGTGGTGCGGATCCCTTGGGTGCAGAGGTTGTCTTTGACAGCTAACGGGATCCCGGCCAAAGGGCCAATCTCTTCCCCGGCCCGAATGCGGGCGTCCACCGCCTTGGCCTGTTGCAGAGCCAGTTCTTCGGTTACAGTAATAAAGCTTTTAAGCTGCGGCTCCAGTTGGGCCAGGCGCTCCAGGTACTCGCGGGCGATCTCTTCGGCAGAGCGCTCTTTGGTTACCAACTGCCTGTGGAGGGCACGGATGACAGACATAGGCAAACTCGTGGGGAAGGGCAAATGCCAGTGAGGCCAGACAAAGTTCCTCTAGATTAATCTAGGTGGGATCCCTTCCTACCCAAAATCCCGCCAATTTCCCCTCTCCCTGAGAGAGAGGGGCTGGGGGTGAGGGCGTCGGCAATGCAGAGCGCTTGGGCCCAAGTTA
>NZ_JANSHV010000128.1:0-39763 GCF_047461775.1 Synechococcus sp. R6-5 | reverse complement strand
CGGATGCGGCCATTAACCCCGGCAACTCGGGTGGCCCACTGCTGGATGCGGAAGGCCGCGTGATTGGGGTGAATACGGCCATCTTCCAGCGAGCTCAGAGCGTCGGCTTTGCCATCCCCATCAACCGCGCCATGGACATTGCCGAGCAACTGATCCGTGACGGTCGGGTAGAACACGCCTTCTTGGGCATTCGCATGATCACCCTCAACCCCGACATTGTGGCGCGCCTCAACCGCGACCCCGCTCGTCCCACCACGCTGACAGTGGAAGAAGGGGTCTTGATCGGGCAGGTGATTCCGGGATCCCCGGCTGAGGAGATTGGCTTGCGGGAGGGGGATGTGATCACTGAAATCAATGGGCAGGCCATCCGCGATGCCGAGCAGGTGCAGCAGTTGGTGGAAGCCGCTGGGGTGGGCAATACGCTGACGCTGCGGGTCATCCGAAATGGACAGGCACGCACCTTCCAGGTGAAAACTGGAGTGCTGCCCTCGGACTTCTAGGGGGCTCCATAGGCCAGCAACTCTCTGATCCCTGTGACAGAATGGCAGTAGGGGCAGGGATCCAGATATGGCTTGGGCAGTTGGTGAACAATTGCAAGGGGGACGCTACCGCATCGAGGCCGTTTTGGGGGAGGGGGGCTTCGGCATCACCTACCGGGCCTGGGATAGCGTTCGTGCCGACCAGGTGGTTATCAAAGTTTTGAACGACAGCCTTCGTGAGGATCCCGACTATCCCCACTTCCAGCAGAACTTCATGAACGAGGCGCTGCAACTGGCCCGCTGCCGCCACCCCCATGTGGTGAAGGTGGAAGAGGTGATCTGGGAGCAGGAGCGCTGGTGTATTGTGATGGAGTACATCCGCGGCCAGACTCTGCACCAGCTTCTGCGGCAAAAAGGGCCGTTGCCCCTGCCGGAAGCCCTGTGCCTGACGCGGGAGGTGGGATCCGCCCTGATGGCCCTGCACGAACAGGGGATCCTGCATCGGGATGTGAAGCCATCCAACATCATGGTGCGGGAGGGATCCGGGCAGGCAGTTTTGATCGACTTTGGCCTAGCTCGCGGCTACACCCAAGGTCTGATCCAACGCCACACCTCCTACGGCACCGATGGCTATGCTCCTCTAGAGCAATACGACAGCTTGCGCCGCCGCGGCGCCTTCACCGATGTCTACGCCTTGGCAGCAACCCTCTACACGGCGCTGACGGGGATGGTGCCTATGTGTGCGCCAGTGCGGGCCACAGGCCGCCAGTTGGATACCCCTCGCAGCCTTAACCCCAACATTCCCGAGGTTGTGGAGGCTGCCATTCTCAAAGGGATGGCTCTCCACCCAGAAGAGCGCCCGCAAACCATGGCCGAGTGGCTGGCACTGTTACCGGCAGAAGCCTCTCAACAAGGGAGGAAGCCGGTTGCTTTTGAGCCAGCCATCCGCACCCAAGAGCTGAGGGAGCTGGAGCAGATCTTGGCCCAGCCTCCACAACCCCAAGACGAGCTGGAACAGCTCCTGTCCCGGCACTCGGCGGAAGAGCTAGAGCAACTGGTGGCACCTCCCACCCCTGCCACTGCCAAAAAAGCTGGAAGAGAAGAGGGATGCGGATCCCTGATTTTTCCTGAGGTCTGTCCAGAGGAGAGAGGGAAGGGGGGATCCCTGCCCGGAACTCTCTCTTGGCCAGAGTGGGTGGGGGAAGCAGCCCCTGCCTTGCAAGGTCTGTGGGATCGGCTGCGAGCAGGGCAGTGGGGGGAGGCGGATCGCTGGACGACAGCCCTGATGCTGAAGCTTGCTGGGCGCTCGCAAGTGGGCTTTTTTGATCCCAAGGATGTTCAGGCCTTCCCCTGCCCCATGCTGCGGCTGATTGACCAACTGTGGGTGCGGGCCAGCCATGGGCGCTTTGGCTTTACCGTCCAGAAGCAACTTTGGCAGGAGTGTGACCCGGAGGGAAGAGGAGGGATCCGTTCGGGCTCCTTCTCAGCCTTGCCCCGCGAAGACTGCATGGGGGAAAGAGTCGGCTGGCAGGTGCAGGGCCGCTGGCTGGGGTATGGGGAGCTCACAACCCGTCTGGCAGCGCCTAAGGGTCATCTGCCGGTGGGCTTTTTTTGGGGCTACTCAGGTGGCCTACGTGCGGCGCTGCTGATGCTGGATCGGGCGGTATTGAAAAAGTTCAAAGCTTGCCTGTAAAAAACTCCCCCCTCCCAAAGGGAGAGGGGCTGGGGAGTGAGGGGATAGAAAGCCCTAGTAGCGGTGCACCAGCTTGTTGATGGGCTTGAAGATGTCTGCCTCAAACTTTTTGCCCTTGAGCATGCGGTTCCAATAGAGCCAGGGTAATAGATGCACCTTGGCTAGGTACATGGAGTAGCGCTCCCGCGTCGGATCCAGCGGGAAGGAGGGAGCCAGTTTCCCCCCGTAGGCAAACTCCGCCATGATTAGGGAGTTATAGCCTGTGATCAGGGGACAACAGGTGTAGCCATCATACTGGGCCACCGGGGGCTTGGACTGCATGGCAGCCAAGAGATTTTCGGCCAGTACCGGCGCTTGCTTGCGGGCGGCAGCCGCCGTTTTGGACGTTGGCAGAGAAGAGGCATCTCCCAAGGAAAACACGTTGGGGTAGCGGGTGTGCTGCAGCGTTGCCTTATCCACATCCACCCATCCTCCCGGCCCGGCCAGGGGGCTGCGCTTGACAAAGTCCGGAGCGCTCATGGGCGGAGCCACGTGGATCATGTCGTAGTGCAGGCTCACCTCTTCTTTGCCATTGTCGGTGGTGACTTCAAAGATGGCTTCCTGAGTCTCAGGCCGGATGGCTTTGAGGTTGTGCTTGAATTTCACCTGGATCCCTCGCCGCTCTACCACCTTCTCCAGGGCAGCACTGTACTCCGGCACGGCAAAGAGAGTGGGAGTGGCTGTGCAAAAGAGAACCTTGGTGTTGACGCCAACCCCACTTTTGCTTTTGAAGACATCGTCGGCCAGGTACATGATTTTTTGGGGGGCGCCGCCGCACTTGATTGGCGTAGCCGGGTACGTGAAGATGGCTGTTCCTCCCTTGAAGTTGCGGATGGTCTCCCAAGTGTAGGAGACGTAGTCCTTGGAGTAGTTGCTGGTTACTCCTCCTTTGCCCAGCGCCTCCGGCAAGCCCTCGATCAAGTGCCAGTCAATCTGGATCCCTGGGGCAACGATGAGGTAGTCGTACTGAATAACCTGGCCGGTCTCGGTGATGACGCGGTTGTGATCTGGATCCAGCTCTGCCACTCGCGCTTGAATCCAGGTGGCTCCCTTGGGGATCACAGTCCTTTCGTCCCGGATAAACTTGGCCAGGGGGGCAATACCTCCCCCCACCAATGTCCAGCCGGGCTGGTAGTAGTGCTTGTCGGATGGCTCGATGATCGCGATGTCGAGGTTACGCTTGCGCTCCAGCAACTGGGCCGCTGCGCTGATGCCGGCAGCCCCTCCTCCCACTACAACAATTTGATGGTGAATGACAGGTTGCGAAGTTCTGGAGGTGGATCCCTCCACGCCAGGGCGCCCGTTCGTTTGGGTGGAGGCGGGTGGGGATTGGGTTTTGAGTTCCATTGGCTTAGTAGTCGTTGACACAGCAGTTTCCTCAAACAGAACTGAACTTGAGCTCAAGAAGCTGTTTAGTTTAATGCGGAAGAACCTGTTAAATGACAGCCAACAACCCCGAACTGGCAATCCGTAGAAGACTCTGCAGATTGCCAGCCTTCAGGAGCTGCAGCTGGGAAACAAGTCTAACCATAACACCCGATAAGAATATAGCCATTTTTTCAAGCTGTCGAGAATTTGAGGCAAATCTTAGCCTGGGACTTAGGCTTTGTTGACGCTGGTGGCAGCAGTGGCATCTCGGAGGATGAGCAGCATCCGCTAGGCTGTGGACTGTACGAAGGATTTGCCGCTGGGTTCACGGCTGGCCTTCAAGTTCTGTTGCGATTCAACTGGAGACCTTCATCACGATGGCAAAATCCATCCCTGCTGGCTCATTGCCGGTTGCTCCCTGGCACGCTCTGCCCGAAGAGGATGTTGCCCGCCAAATTGTTGCAGAGGAACTACCTCTGGCAGCGCTTTTGGAACGGGGTCTGTCTCAAGCTGAGGTGATCCAGCGGCAGAAGCAATATGGCCCCAACGAGCTAAAGGCCAAGGCGGCTACCCCGGCCTGGGTGAAGTTTCTGCAGCAGTTCAACCAATCCTTGCTCTACATCTTGATGGTTGCCGGGGCGGTCAAGGCGTTTTTGGGATCCTGGCGCAATGCCATCGTGATCTGGGCGGTGGTGGTGATCAACGCCCTCATCGGCTACATCCAAGAGTCCAAAGCGGAGGAAGCGATTGCCGCTCTGGCTCGGTCGGTGGTGACGGAGGTCACGGTCATCCGGGATGGGCAAAAACTGCGGGTGCCCTCGCGGGAGCTGGTGCCGGGGGATGTGGTGCTGCTGAGTTCGGGAGATAAGGTGCCCGCCGACCTGCGCTTGCTAAGCGTGCGCAACTTGCAGGTGGATGAATCGGCCCTGACCGGAGAGTCGGTGCCGGTGGAAAAACGGCTGGGATCCCTGCCAGAGGAGACTTCTCTTGCGGACCGCCAGAACATGGCCTACGCCGGCAGCTTCGTCACCTTCGGCCAAGGGGCAGGAGTGGTGGTGGCCATCGGCAACCAAACCCAGACGGGCCGCATTTCTGAGCTGATCGAGGAAAGGGGATCCCTGCAAACCCCCCTGACTCGCAAGTTCGAGGAATTCAGCCTCATGCTGCTCAGGATCATCCTCAGCTTGGCCGGGCTCACCTTTTTGGTGGGATTGGCTCAGGGACAGGGGGCGGCCAGTGTCTTTGAGGCGGCAGTGGCGCTGGCGGTGAGTGCTATCCCCGAAGGCTTGCCGGCGGTAGTCACTGTAACCTTGGCGATTGGGGTTTCCCGCATGGCAAAACGCCACGCCATTATCCGCAAGCTGCCGGCGGTGGAGACCCTGGGCAGCGCTACGGTAATTTGCTCTGACAAAACCGGCACCCTCACGGAAAACCAGATGACGGTGCAGGCCATCTACGCCGGATCCCAGCTCTACCGGGTTACCGGCAGCGGCTACAGCCCCCAGGGCCAGATCCTGTTCCAGGCGGCTGATTCCCCCATCGAAATCCATCAATTGCCTGCTCTTGAGGCTTGCCTCGTAGCTGGCTGCCTCTGCAACGACACCCGCCTCCAACCCAAGGACAAGGGCCAGTGGGAAGTTGTAGGGGATCCCACCGAAGCTGCCCTCATTGTGGCGGGCCAAAAGGCGGGTTTGGATATGGACGATCTGCAGCGCCGCCGCCCTCGCCTGGACAGCATCCCCTTTGAATCCGAGTTTCAGTACATGGCCACCTTGCACCGCCTGGGGCCAGAAGAGCACTGCATCTATGTCAAGGGATCGGTGGAAGCCCTGCTGCCCCGCTGCCGCAGCCAGATGGGATCCCAGGGGGAGATCCAGCCTCTGGAAGAGGAGCGGATTCGCCAGCAGGTGGAGGCCTTGGCACGGCAGGGGCTGCGAGTTCTGGCCTTTGCCCAAAAAACCGTCCCCAGCAGCCAAACTCGGGTGGATCACCCAGATCTGCAGGAGGGTTTAATCTTCCTCGGTTTGCAAGGAATGATCGACCCGCCGCGGCCAGAGGCCATTGCGGCAGTGCATTCCTGCCAAACGGCTGGGATCCAGGTGAAGATGATCACCGGCGACCACGTGCTCACGGCTCAAGCCATTGCCGAGCAGATGGGCCTGGGGGGTGGAAAACCTGTGCAAGCCTACAGCGGTCGAGATCTGGAGCAGCTCAGCCCGGAGGAATTTGTGGAAGCTGCCAATCGGGGATCCGTCTTCGCACGGGTGGTGCCAGAGCAAAAGCTGCGCCTGGTGGAAGCTCTGCAAGCGCGGGGGCAGATCGTGGCCATGACCGGCGATGGCGTCAACGACGCTCCGGCCCTAAAGCAAGCAGATGTGGGGATTGCCATGGGGCGAGGCGGCACCGAAGTGGCCAAAGCTGCTGCCGACATGATCCTGACCGATGACAACTTCGCCTCCATTGAGGCAGCCGTTGAGGAGGGGCGCACGGTTTACAACAACCTGCTCAAAGCCATTGCCTTCATCCTGCCGGTGAACGGGGGGGAATCGATGACGATTCTCCTCAGCGTGCTGCTCAACCGCGAGCTCCCCATTCTGGCCATTCAAGTGCTGTGGCTCAACATGATCAACTCCATCACCATGACGGTGCCTCTTGCCTTTGAGCCGAGCACAGGCCGAGAGATGACTCGCCCACCGCGGGATCCGGAGGCCAACTTGCTCTCTCCTAGGCTGCTGCAGCGCATCCTGCTGGTGTCCGTGTTCAACTGGATCTTGATCTTCGGGGTTTTTGAATACATCGAACAAACCACCGGCAGCATTGACCTGGCCCGCACCATGGCCATCCAAGCGTTGGTGATCGGGCGAATTTTCTATTTGCTCAGCCTCAGCCAAGCCATTCCTACCCTGCTGGGCCGTGGACGTGCCAGCCAATTGGAGCACCATGAGCGCCTCATGGACACAGCGGCCATTGCCATCGGCATTGGGGCGGCCATCCTGCTGCAGATCCTCTTCAGCCAGTGGAGCCTGTTCAACATTATCTTCGACACAGCACCCCTGTCTTGGGAGCAATGGGGCTTTTGTTTGCTGGTGAGCTTGCCACTCATCGTTGTCTCAGCGGCAGCCAATCGAGTGGATCCTGAATGAATAACTTGCTTTGGGCAACTCGCGCTCACTGCGCTCCCATCTGAAGAAGTGCCGAAGAGGGGATCCCTCAGCCATTACTCAGATGTAGCCGGCCTCTGCCAAGAGATAAAAATGCCTGCTGGCCTAGGTCTGATGGCATCCAGCTTCACACCGCTCTGGCTGTCTTTTCGACCGATTTGCGCAAGGCAATCACCATCTCAGCGGCGGTTTTTTGGAAAGTCGAGCCTGTTTTCTGGCTGTGATCAGAGTTTGGGGCAGCCGACGAGTGGGGATGAGGCTGTAGAAAGCGGTGAGTCGGATCTACACCGCGGTACTACCCCCAAGGCGATCTTTTGTCAGCTCCATCCACAAAAGCCCCAGCACTCTTCAGGGCTTGAGTTCTTTTTGCCCCCATCACCTTTTGGCAAGGGCAGGAACACCTCTTGAGGGAGACGAGGTTTTTCCTTCGGAGCTGCTGGCTCAAGGAACAAGAGAAAAACCTGTCTTCAAAAAAGTCTCAGACTTTCGGTTGCAGGAGTACATCACAAGGGTATGATCTTAAGAGAAGGATGTAGGACATTAAAAAATGTCAGATATACCACCACAACCTTTAACCGGGAAGGCTCTGCTCCAGAAGGTCGAAGCGTTGGGGCATCTTCCACGCCGAGAAACGGCAAAGCGATGTGGCTATGTAACCATGACCAAGACCAACAAGCCTCGCGTCAACTTGAATGAGTTCTATGACGCGGTGCTGGCGGCAAAAGGTCTGAGTCTCAGCCCAAGTTCCAGCCGGGACAAGCGCGGTCGTGAGCCAACCTTTCGGGTCAGCGTTCACAAAAATGGGCAGTTGATCATTGGGTCGGCCTACACCGAAAAAATGAATCTCAAGCCTGGGGATGAGTTTGAGATTCAGCTGGGTTACAAACACATTCACCTCAAGCAAGTGCTAAACGGCCAGGGGGTGGAGGAGTCAACCCCAAGCAAAGAAGCTTCCCCCAAAGCGACTCGCGGTCGCCGAAAAAAAACTGCTGGGGCTTGAACCTCTCCTGGGGTTGAGGAGAAGGGATCCAGTTGACGAACTGTCACTGCGCAGCTTTCTTCCCGCTTTGCCCTCTTTAAGATGGGATCCAAAGCCTAGGTTCACCCTCTTTCTGACCCTAGATAAGGATCCCTATGCAACAGAAGGTTCAGCCACCCCTCAAGTTTTTGCCGCCGCGATTGACGCCTTGGGTCGTTCATTTCGCTCAAGCAGGCTTGCCCCTTTGGTTGCGATGGACCAAAGGGATCCCTCGCGTTGAAGTGGAGGGGGGAGAGCGTTTGGCTCAGCTTTATCAGCAGTTTGAGGCGGGCAAGATTCGCCTGTTGGTGGCGTTTCGACACCCGACCCTCGATGATCCCCCCTGCTTGATGTACTTGTTCGCCCATCTCCTGCCGCAGGTGGCCCAACGCCAGGGGATCCGCTTTCGGGGCCGACCCCACGTTTTGTTTGTTTATGACCGCGGCCTACCTCTGTGGCTGGGATCCGTTGCCCGTTGGGGCTTGCCGCGCTTGGGCGGGATCCCGATTTTGCGAGGCCGTCTGGATCGGGCAGGGCTAAAAAGTTCTCGTGAGCAGTTTGTATCGGGCCGATATCCGCTGGCGGTAGCTCCAGAAGGAACGATCAACGGTATGAGCAGTCTTCTCAACCCGTTGGAGCCGGGGGTAGCCCAGATGAGCTTTTGGGCGGTGGAGGATCTGCACAAGGCGGGACGGCCAGAGCAGGTGCTGATCTTGCCGGTGGGCCTTCGCTATTCCTACCTGCGGGATCCCAGTGCCGCTCTGAATAGATTGCTCAGCCGCATGGAGGCCGATTGCAAGCTGCCACCCCCGCGCTCAACCCATGCCAGTCAGGCCTTTTTGCTGGCCCGTATCCTTCGCTTGGGAGAACACCTGCTCCAGGTCATGCAGACCTTCTATGAGCGCTTCTATGCCCCTGCTCTTCCTGCTGCAGATAGAGCCCAAGTTAAAGAGGGGGATCTGTTGGCGCGTCTTCAAAGCTTGTCAGATCTGGCCCTGCGGGTGGCCGAGCAACATTTCGGCCTAGAGCCTCAAGGAGACTTCATCGAGCGGCGGCACCGCATCGAACAGGCGGGCTGGGCCTGGATCTACCGCGAAGATATTGCCGATATTGCTGGTCTCTCGGCTTTGGAAAGGGGGCTGGCCAATCGAGTGGCTGCTGAGGCCAGTTTTCACCTCTGGCACATGCGCTTGGCGGAAACCTTGATGGTGTTTGCGGTGCGCCCTGTACCTGAGCAGCCCAGTTTGAGTCTGGATGAGTTGGCGGAAACCGCCCTGCGCCTCTGGAGTCTGCTGGCTTGGATCAAAGGAGAAAATCCCGTCGGAACTGCTCCCCCCCGCTTGGGACCCCGCCTGGCCCGTTTCAGCATTGGGGATCCCCTCTCGGTTTCCGAACGCTGGCCCGCCTACCAGGCCAACCGCCGACAAGCCGTACAAGCCCTCACCCAAGATTTACAAGCAGAAATGGAGCGGCTTATCAAAGGGATCCCGTGCTCCCCTGCGGTCCTCCCTGCTGTCTGACATGCCTAGTCGGCTCAGGGGCAAAAAGTGTAACAATTCCTGAGACATCTTGTGAGATATTTCGTGAAAGTAAGACGAACTTTTGCATTATCTGACAAGCAGGTGAAGGAAAGGGGAAGTTTCTGGCTCTTGGGGTAGAAAGGGGGCAGAAAGGAAGTGAGGCTCGTTGGCTTGGTCTATGTCTGATGAGCTGCTCCGCGCCATTCGCAGACGCGACCTGGAGGCCGCCACTTCAGCCGTGCAGCATTTGCGTTCTCGCCATTTAAGTGAAGCTGTGATCACCTCGATGGTGATGGTGGCCGTGGAGCGGTTGGCATGGGATGAAGGCGACCGGGCCGCCGCCAGTTGGTTACTGCGTCGCTGCTCCAGACGACGGCGCTGAAGGGATCCCCCCTGGCCCAGAGGTCATTGCGATACTTCCCCTTTCCCTGGATCCGAGGGGCTTCCCGTGTCAACCTGCCCACAAAGCCCTATCCGCAGAGGGATTAGCTTTCTTCCTTGCCCTTGTTCGGATCGTCGGGATGCTGTCGGTCTTCATCAAGGAACATAAGCCTCTGGCGAACAGCCAATCGGTACTCGGAGGTGCGCCGAGAGAGAGAAGTCCACGCTCCTGCGCTGCCCAATTTAGACTTCTGATATAGCAAGGACGCGCTGGGAGCGAAGCCAACGGTTTGGGCATCCCCAATGGCAGCCAGATCGGCGCTTAAGAAGACAAACTGCCAGCTCTCCTTCTCGGTTTTTTCCTTGATCATCTTCTCAATTTGCTCTTTGCGGAACTCGCGACTGGCATTCTCTTGCCCATCGGTTACCACAACCATCACAACCTTGGCCGGGCGATCTGCCTCGCTGAGTTCGCTGAGGCTCTTTTCTAGGTCGATGATGCCGCGCCCCATGGCATCCAGCAAGGGAGTAGAAGCTCGCGGCACGTAGGTCTCGCGGGTCAGCTCAGGGACCTCGGCAATTGGCTTGAAGCGGTGAATGACTTCATAGGGATCCTGGGAGTCGAACTGAACCAAGGTAAGGGTGGCACTTCCTCTACGGCATTCTCTTTGCCTATGACTCGGATCAAATCGAAGCGGCTGCCGAGCCCACCCTTGCCGAGATCGCCAAGCTGATGCGCGAGCGCACCGACCTCAGCATCCTCGTGGTCGGTCATACCGATGCAACCGGGAGCTTCGACTACAACCTAGGTCTCTCGCGGCGCCGGGCCGAGGCGGTTGTCAACCGGTTGGTTCAGCTGGGTATCGAGCAACGTCGACTCTATCCGGTTGGTGTGGGGTTCTCTGCTCCTGTGGCCAGCAACACCACTGAGGAAGGCCGGGCGAAGAATCGCCGCGTGGAGTTGGTGGATCTGGCGGGTGGCAGAATCCCCTAGAGGGGAGTTTCCAGGTCTTGGGGCAGGACGGGTATCGCCGAAAGTCTGGACACTGCGGCTGTGGCGAACTAGTTTAGAGGCAACTCTTTACTTCTAAGCTATTTCAAGGGGTGGGATCCATGCTTAGGCCCAGTCTTTTGTTCTCCGGCTCGGCTTTGTTGGGTTTGCTGTCCTTGCCGTTTTTGATTGGCGAAGGTGGCTGGTTGACCTCATCTCGTAAGAGCCAGAGTCCTGTCACTGAGGTTTCTCTACAAGCTTGGGAGCACTCCCTGCCCTCATCCCAGGCCTTGTTTGAAGATGAAGCAGGTTCTGGATCTTGGCTCATGCGGCAAGCCCAGCTGCAAGAACGGGTACAACAGCTTGAGCAGCGCTCTCTAGCTCACCAGCAGCAGGTCTATCAATGGCTTGCGCAACAGGCAGATCCCCAGCCCGCCGGGGTTGTTGGCCGTTCCAACCCAAGCCTTGCCGTGCCGGCACGGCCTCGGCGTCAGGATCCCACTCTCTCTCAATCCTCTGCTCCGGCGGATCTTCCCAATGAGCTGGCGCTGCTAACCCAATTCATCCAGCAGGAGCCGGGAAATGCGCAACTTTATCTGCAACGGGCGCAATACTTCTGGCGTCAGTCTCAGGAGGATCCTGCTGCTTTACCGCAGCCGGAGCATGCTTCTGCCATTGCTTACCTGATGCGCTCCGCTCTGCGGGATCTGGATATTGCTATTGCTTTGGATCCCTATCTGGCTGAAGCCTATTTGCTCAAGGCCAAAATCCAACACGAGCGTTTGCAAGAACCTGAGCAGGCTCTGGCAACCTTGTCTCCTCTGGATCGGATTGCCTATCACAACCCGCAACTGCACTTGATCCGCTCTCGCATCTGGGCCGAACAAGGCCATCTGGAATCGGCGTTTGATGTGTCGCATCTGGCGATTGAGCTGGCCAAGCAAAATCAAAGTGCTGCCGATCTTTTCGAGGCCTATGTCCATCGCGGCCTGATGTGGGCCAGCATCTGCGACTTCAATTTGGCCGTTCAGGATTTCAGCCGGGCTATCGAGGTGCAGCCCCAGCGGGCTGAAGGTTACTACCACCGCGGTATGGCGCGCGCTTACCAGGGAGAGGATAGGGCTGGTGCCGCTTCCGATTTGGGTAGCGCTTTGATGTTGTGGCAGGTTTCGGGCGGGGGATCCCCGGGGCTGCTGGAATATGTAGAAGCGGTGCGGAGGGAACTGTTGCGGTAGCTCAGCTCTGGCGGGGTTTTTGCTGAGGATCTGAAGCGCTGGGTTTGGGGTCTTTGCCCAGGAGCATTTGGCAAGTTCGTCCAAGCCAGGCCAGGATGGTAGAGCCATCTGTTACCTAGGGGGGCTTGAACGCCCCCCTGAAGAGAACCCAGCCAAGTGATGAGCCGAAGACAACTGACCATCTCCGTATCCTCTGTAGCCCTGGTGGTGGCCACGCCGTTCAAAACCTGGAAACCTATGTGTTGGATCCTCTGTTGGTGGGATCCTCGGTGCAGGTGAAGCCCTTGTATCAGTTGCTGGCGGTGCTGGGCGGTACCCAGTTGTTGGGTATTGTTGGGGCGGTGATCGCCCCCCCGTGGGTGGCCGGTATGGCGGTGCTGTTGGAGAACCTTTATCTGAAGCCCAAGATCTGAAGCCCAAGCAGGAGGCAGAGGTTCGAGCCAGGCTGTATGCTCGGGCCACCGAGGCTGCTGGTTCTTTGGCTTTGCCGGGGATGGATCCTGCCGACGCGAGCAGCCCAGAGCCATCTTTTTCCTCTGGTCCGAATGGCTCTTCAAACGAGCCGGAAGGGTTGCCACAGGAAGAAAGTCTCTCGCCTGCGGATCCCGTAGCCGGAAGAAGTCCTTATTAGCAAGCTTCTCATCTATTCGCCTCTGTTGCTCTCGGAGAAGGGCTGCTGTGGTTTTGGGTAGGGTGCACATCTCAGCGGTGACGGGCATCGAGGATAAACAGAGCACTGCCTACGACGAACAGGAGACTGGCTCCTATTCCCAGCAGGGTTTGGACAACCTTGAGATTGAGAAGGGTTGGAGCTGCGGGATCCCACGGAGGGGGGTCGCTACCCAAGGTCATCACCTCGCTCGCCGCAAACAGGCTGCTCCCCAGCAAAAACAACCAACTGGCCAACTCGTAGCGGTGGCTGCCTCTCATGTCTGCTCCGACTGCAAGTGTTCGTAGGCTTGGGCAGCGGCGGCCATTTCCGCAGCCTTTTTCGAGCGACCTTCACCGCGACCCCAGCACCGTCCTTGCCCCCAGACTTCCATGGTGAAATGGGGGGGATGTTCCTGGGCGGCCACCAGGCGGTATTCCGGCAGGCTGCCCCAAAGGCGTTGGGTGAGTTCTTGCAGGGCTGCTTTGGGGTTGCGCCGAGTGGGGTCTTGAAACCACTGCTCCACTCGCCGGTGTAGATAGGGATCCAGCCAGGGATGCAGCCTGGGCAGCGTGTAAATACCCCAACTGAGATAAAAAGCCCCAAGCAGAGCCTCGAAAGCATCCGCCAGCCGCCGACCCCGTCCGGCCAAGTCGTTTTGAGAGCTGGATCCCACCTCGAGGTAGCGATCCAAGCCGTGCAGATCCGCCAGTTCTGCCAGGTAAGCATCGCTGGTCAGGTCGGAGCGAATCGCGGTCAGCTCTCCCACCGACAGATGGGGATAGGACTGAAACAAGAATTCCGTAACCAAAATCCGCAGGACAGAATCCCCCAACAACTCCAGCCGATCGTTGTTCCGTCGGCCATCCAGAGAAGGGTGAATCAGAGCCTGATCCAGCAGATCCCAACGCAGTTGTTCCAGCAAAGCCGGATCCCTGAATCCAAGGCGGGCCAGCAAATGCTCCAAGGCACGGCGACGGGGCGGGATCAACTCAACCATACACTCAGGTGCTGACGTTGCCTTAGCGGTCAGAACTGCACAGCTTGCAACCATTTTGACCTGAGCCATCTCACCCAGGCCGGGATCCCCGCTCAGGCGGTAAGCCAGCTATGCTACAGGAGTAGTATAGGCTTTTCGAGGGAGGATCCCTGCATGCCCATTCGCGCCAATTCCCCCATTCCCACGACCCAGATGGAAGTGACCAGCATTCGGCTGGAACGTGAGCTGAAGCAGCGACTGAAGGCGTTGGCCGGAAATCAGGGTTACCAGGCCCTCATACGGGAAATTCTTTGGAGTTATGTCCTGCGTCACTCTCAAGGGGCTGCCACCCTCAGTCCTGAGGATATTCGGGCCAGCTTCCCGGCCACGGCCCACCAAGCCCAATGCTGTGCTCTCACCGGACGGGCCATTCAACCGCAGGAGCCAATGTTGCTGGGGTGGACCACCAATGGAAAGTTCGTCGCCCTTAGCTCCTCCTGCTTTTAATCTTTGTTTTGGGGTCTCTCTCCAGTTTGCGAAGGGATCCAACCGGCACGAGTGCCCATCCGTTTAGATGCCACGAAGTTCTCGATATTTTCTGGCCCGTTCCTCGGCTGGATCGGGGGCTTGAGCTTTGGCAACTGCCTCCTCCAGTTGGGCCATCACCGTCTCTGCCGGTTCAGCGGAGCGGACGACGTAAAACATTAGGTTAATGGCTTCGTTGGCCGTCAGTTTGAGGGTTTCTTTTCCCTTGGGCACCAGCGCGATCTTGCCATCTGTGGTTGTGATGGCTGTGTGGGATCCCTTGGCCAGAATCTCCCCCGCTTTTTCCAGAGTGACAAGCATATCCGTAGCTCACAGCAGCAGGACATCTACTATCCTATCGAATGTCTTGGGGCAAACGTTCCAGAAGGGTCTAAGCCATTTGGCGGATTGGGTGGGTTCATCATGGGTTGCCATGCTCTGCCAGCCAAGCATGCAAGTGGGGAAACAACTTTTGATTGGCTCCCGGGAAGGGAAATTCCGACAGTTCCGCCGGGCTGACCCAGCGCACCTCGCTACATTGCAGGGCTTGGGCTTCTCCGCCCAGGTAGCGACAGATAAAAGCGATAAGAGTAACGGTGAAATGGGTATAGGCATGTTCGACGGTGGCTAGCGGCGCGACCACCTCGATATCGATGCCGATTTCTTCTTTTACCTCCCGTACTACACACTCAGCAGCCGTTTCTCCCGGCTCGATTTTGCCTCCGGGAAACTCCCACAGCCCGCTGAGCATTGAGCTTTCCAGTCGTCGATCGATAAGGATTTCTTTTCCCCGAAGAACAATGGCAACCGCGATTTGCTTATGAGGACGGGAGGCACGGGGTGCAGACATAGGCAATTGTTGGTGTTGACCTCGATTGTAGGCGCTGCAATCCGCTTGCCAAGGGCACTGGCCACAGTGAGGCTTTTTGGGACGACAGACGGTAGCCCCCAAATCCATCAGGGCTTGGTTAAAAGCCCGCGGCTGCACGGGATCCAACAATTGCTGGGAAAGCTGCCACAACAGGGGCAGACACTGGGCCGGAGGCTGCTGCAAAGCCACCAAGCGAGCCAACACCCGCTTGACGTTGCCATCCAAAATGGGCAAAGGCTGATCGAAGGCAGCGCTGAGAATGCCGCCAGCCGTGGTGCGCCCGATCCCCGGCAGAGCCAGCACCTGCTCCAAATCCCTGGGGAACTCGCCGTTCCGTTCCCGCACCAGGATTTGGGCGGCTTTGTGCAAGTTCAGGGCCCGCCGGTAGTAGCCCAGGCCCTCCCACAGTTTCAGCACCTGCTGCTGGGGGGCTGCCGCCAATGCTGGGATCCCGGGCAGGGTTTGCATCCAGCGCTGAAAGTAGGGGATAACTGTTGCCACCTGGGTTTGCTGTAACATCACTTCCGAAACCCAAATGGCGTAAGGATCCCGGGTGCGGCGCCAGGGCAGATCCCTTCCGTGGTCACGGTACCAACGTTGAAGAGACTGCCGCAAGCGTTGCAAAGAAGCCTCGTCCCAATTCCCTACCTTGTCCGGGAGGCTTGCAGCGCAGGAAAAGCTGCCCTTAGCTTCTGGAAGAGGCTGAGACTCAAGCCGCGTAAGCAAAGTGCAAAGCCCACCAGATCAGGGCCGAAACCACACCGGCCACAATCCCTGCCGAGATCAAAACGACAATTGGGCTATCTGCCCCCTTGAACTTCATAATGCCGCGATTGTAGTCAGCCATCCTTGCCTCCTACCAGCTCTGGCGTTGGGGTTGCCATGGATGTTGATTGGGATCCAGATCTGCCAGCTCTATTCACAGGGAAAGCTGTGGCGAAGATGTCCCAGTAGAGGTGCTCCGCACCGCCGGCGCAAACATGCCTGGGGAGAAGCACCGTCCTCGGTCATGCATGATACAACCTTAGCATGGAACAGACTTTGACCCTGGTGATTTGGACTGTTTGGAATAACCAGAAGCTAGGCAACCCGCAGGACTAACCGGTCTGCTTCCCACTGTCGAAATAGGTTGAGAAGGTGGTCGGCTCTCTCTTCATGGGCAGCCAGGATCTCAGCGCCAGAACGGGCTTGATTGGCCAAGGGCAGCAGCAGCTCCACCACTTGGTAGCGGGTAGAGGCCATCATCTTGCCAGGGATGCGGGCGACGGGCCAGAAAATATCCATCTTCTGGGTCAGGATCTGGGCCGGATCCAGCTTGCCCAACAGATCTGAAAAGGGGATTTTTTGATCCCAGTAGCGCACGCTGCCATAGCGGACAAACAAGGGGTTGAGCTGCCAGCGGGAGCTCTTAAAAAATTCGACTGTAAAGGGATCCCAGTGGTCCACCTTTTTCCCTTGATGGCAACACCAGAAGAGATTTTGCGTGTGATACAGAGGCTCCAGATACTCCATGACCCGCAGTTGGTCGATGCGAGCAAGGGCCTCGTAGCGGCGATGGAACTCCGGGTGGGTGGCGGCAATCAACGGCCTGGCATTCCAATAGTCCAAGTAGGGGGCTACATCGATAAACTCCAGCCCGGCTTGGGCAAGCAAGTCGGGAATCTCGCCGATGTCGAAAGGAATATCATTGGCATGGAAGAAATTATCGACAATGTTTTCATCTTGTCCATAGTATTCTTGGTGAGCCTTGGCGTGCTTGGCCAAAAGGGAATTGGGGCTGGCTCCCTTCAGCAGTTGCCGCACAAATTCGATCTTTTCTGGGGTTGCAGGTGGGGTGATGCCCAACAACTCCAAGGCTCGCCGAATGCGGTACAGATGCCAACGGCCTGAACGGTTGTAAAGCATCAGCGCCATCACCCCATCGGGAGCCAACCGCGATGCCAGATTGCTCAAAGCCTTCACCGGATCTGCAGTGTGGTGAATCACGCCGTAGGAGCTGATCATGTCGAAGCTGCCTTCGGGCCAAGTAGAGGGATCCAGCAGATCCCCGTACTGCACAGAGCAGTTGCGTAGGCCGTGGTGCTTAATTCGCTTTTGGGCAATCTCTAGGGCCGGGCGGCTGATGTCGATCCCGACCACCGACCCATAGCCGGGGTTGCTGGCGGCAATGCCATGCACCTCCCAGCCGGTGCCACACCCTGCCACCAAAAACCTGGCTCCTGCGGGCTCTTGCAGCCTACGGGTGCGGGCGTACTGCGCCAAGGTGTAGCTGCCCAGACTGGAGAAGCCCTCAAAGGGTCGGTCGTAAGGAATAGGAGGGTAGGGGAACGTCTCGTACTGGGCCTGCACCGCCCGGGTAATCTCGGCTTCGCTCACCAAAAGCACTTCCTCCCACGCGTTCCCCCCCATCCTAAGGTCTTCTTGACGCTTTGAGCCGGGAGATCTTGCTGGGTTGCCCGTCTGAGAACCTGGCCCTTCACAGCCTGGTTGTAAACCCCGCCGGAGGCAGAGCGGGCGGGACGGAGTCCTCACAAAACCGAGTGAGGCAGGCGACCCTCTGCCGAGCCGTTGGCTAAGGCCCTGCCAGAGCGTGAGTTGCCCGCTTGTAGGCTTCCTCCAGCGTCTCTGCCAAGGTGGGGTGAACGTGCACCAAGCCGGCCAGTTCTCGCACCGTGGCCCGGCGAGCAATGGCCTGAGCTGCCTCGTGAATCAAATCCGCCGCATGGGGCCCGAAGATATGGGATCCCAGCAGTAGGCCGGTGCTCTTGTCAAAGACCAGCTTGACCATGCCCTCCGTCTCTCCCGAAGCAATGGCCTTGGAGTTGCCGCCAAAGTAGGTTCGCACTGTGCCTACGCTGTAGCCTTCTTCCTTGGCCTGAGGTTCGGTCAGCCCTACAAAACCCATTTCCGGGTGGGTGAACACCGCGGCCGGGATGCTGAGGTAGTCCATGTAGGCAGTACGGCCACAGATGTTTTCCACGGCCACTCTCCCCTGGGCTGCCGCTGCGTGGGCCAACATCATCTTGCCGGTCACATCCCCAATAGCCCAGAGGTGAGGCAAATCGGTGGCCATGCGGCTATCGACAGGAATAAACCCCCGTTTGCCGGTGTCGATGCCCAACTCGGCCAAGCCCAGCCCCTCTGAGACCGGGATCCGACCGGCAGCCACCAAGCAGCCATCCACCTGCAGCGTCTCGCCGTTGGAGAGGTGAATCGTTACTGGCTGGCCAGGGATCACCTGCTTGGCCGTGATCCCCACGTAGGTCTGGATTTGCCTGGGCTTAATCAGCACCCGCTGGGCCAGGCGGGCAATATCGGGGTCAAAGGCCGGCATCAGGGTCTCCAGGGCTTCGATGAGGATGACCTGGGATCCCAAGGCAGTGTAGATGTCGGCAAACTCCTGGCCGATGTAGCCGCTGCCGATAATGGCCAGCCGCTCCGGGATCCACTCCAGCCGCACCGCCTCGTCGCTGGTGAACACCGTCCGCCCATCCACCTCGATGCCGGGGGGCACAAAGGGGCGGGAGCCCGTCGCAAGAATAACATCCTGTGCCGTGTAGGTGTGGGATCCCTTCTCTTCCTGGACTTCCACCTGCTGGGGTGCCACCAACTTGCCTCGCCCTCTCAGGATTGTTACCCCCAGCTTCTCCAGCGAGCGAGTCATGTCGGCGCGGATCTTCTCCACCACTTGGGCAGCATGGGCGGCAATCGCTCCCCGGTCAGCCTGGACGGATCCCACTTGGATGCCCAGCTCAGAGCTGTGTTGCAGTTCCCGCAGGCGTCCGGAGGCGGCCAAGAGAGCCTTGGAGGGGATGCAGCCGCGGTTGATGCAGGTGCCGCCCATTTCTGCACCTTCAACGATGGCGGTCTTCAGGCCAGATTCGACCGCATGTAAAGCAGCGCCGTGGCCGCCGACGCCGGCACCGATGATGATTACGTCAAAATCGAAGCTCATGGCGAGATTGGATAACCAGTGCCTCATTTTCTCACCTTGTTGGCCTTCCCAGAAACCTGGCTAGGGGCACCCAAGCCATGCAGTAGCATAGAGTCGCTTGTAGGCGGGTGGGGGTACACATGACACTCCAAGCTTTGATCTTCGATGTGGACGGCACGCTGGCGGACACGGAGCGGGATGGTCATCGCGTGGCCTTTAACGCTGCCTTTGCCGAGGCAGGGCTGGACTGGCACTGGTCGGTGGAGCTCTACGGCCAACTCCTGGCCATTACGGGGGGCAAAGAGCGCATTCGCCATTTCGTTGCAACCTGCCAGCCGCCGCTACCCCCTGGTGAAGATTTAAATGCCCTCATTGCCCGGCTGCACCAGGCCAAAACCCGCCACTACACTGCCCTATTGGCCCAAGGGGGGATCCCACTCCGCCCAGGGGTGAAGCGCCTCCTGCAGGAGGCCAGAGCTGCTGGGATCCGCTTGGCCATTGCCACCACCACCACGCCCGAAAACGTGACGGCCCTCTTGGAGCAGACCCTGCCGGAGAGCCTGGGCTGGTTTGAGGTCATCGCTGCCGGCGATGTGGTTCCCGCCAAGAAGCCAGCTCCGGACATCTACTTCTACACCTTGGAGCGGATGGGCTTAGATCCCCAGGAGTGCCTGGCCTTTGAGGACTCGGAGAACGGGCTGCGCTCGGCACAGCAGGCAGGTGTCCCCACCGTGGTGACGGTTAACGATTACACTCGAGATCAGGATTTTTCTGGGGCAGCTTTGGTGTTGGATCACCTAGGGGATCCTGAGAATCCCTTTCGGGTGTTGGCGGGAACGGTGGGATCCCACCGCTACTTCACCCTGGAGTTGGCCTGCCAAGTCCATGCCCAAGCCATTCCCTCTGAGGTGGGAAACTGATGTCAGCAGCAGAGCTCCCAGACCTGCAGCAGCGCCTAGAGGCCCATCTGCGCCAGGTGGCCCAGCCGCGGGATCCCGACTGGTCGCCCCTGGGCCATCAGCAGGTGGAGCGCTACATCCAAGAGCAGCTTTCTAAGTGGGGATCCCTGGAGTCCTTCCCCTTTGAGGCCGGTGGCCGCCTGCACCGCAACTGGATCTTGAAATTGCCGGGATCCCGTTCTGGCCGCCAACCCATCCTCATCGGAGCCCACTTTGACGCTGCCCCGGCAACCCCTGGAGCAGACGACAACGCCAGCGGCATAGCGGTGTTGCTGGAGTTGGCCCGCCATTTTGCTGCCGAGCCGGCTTCTTCTCCGCTGTGGCTGGTGGCCTTTGACCTGGAGGAGCGGGGGATGGTGGGCAGTGGGGCTTACGCCCAGTTTCTTCAACGTCAGAGGCAATCCCTACGGCTGATGCTGTCTTTGGAAATGCTGGGCTACCGGGATCCCACCCCCGGATCCCAACGCTACCCCGCTGGCCTTGAGAAGCTCTACCCCAACCGGGGAGATTACATCGGTCTCATCGGCAACTGGCCCACCTGGGGGGATCTGCTCAAGCTGCAGCGTGATTTTCAAAAAGTGGGGATCCCTTGTTGCTGGCTGCTGGCCGGGCAGCGAGGCTTGATCCTGCCTGCCACTCGCCTGAGCGACCACTCCCCCTTTTGGGATGCGGGCTACGCCGCCGTTATGGTTACCGACACCGCCTTCTTGCGCAACCCTCACTACCACAAGCCAAGCGACACCCTCGAAACCCTAGATCAAGACTTCCTGACGGGGGTCTGCCAGGGCTTGATGGCCGGGATCCGCTTGCTGTAGCTCCTCCAAACCCCCCAGTCATTCCGGCAGCAAGTAGCATGCGTTGAATCCCAACTCCCCTCTCCTGGAAGGAGGCCAGGGGTAAGGATGGAATTGGCATCCTCAGTACGGAGATTTCTCCAGGGGGTTCGCGATTCTGCGACCGAGTCCTTTGCTGAAGAGGGGAGACAATAGACGAGAGTAGTAAGACGAGAGTAGTAGCAGGGAAAAGGTTAAAAAACCTGCCTTGGCACTGTAAAACTCAGCAGGAGATTGCGTATGAGCGCTTTTGCCCAAGCTCCCAAAAAGTGTGTTTCCGCCGCTTTCAAAGAAGAGGGCAAGCTGCAAGAGTGTATCCAGCGGCTTTTGAACCGTGGCATTCCCAACGATCGCATCTCCATTATTGGCCGCAACTTTCAAACCGAAGCCAAAATTACCGGGTTTATCACCCGCAAAGAGGTGGTTCTGGACGGTCTGACCAATGGGGCCATCTATGGATCCCTGTTCGGATCCCTGCTGGGGCTGCTCACTGGCGTGGGGGTGCTGTTCATTCCCTTTTTGGGGGCAGTGGTGGCCGCTGGGCCTCTGGGAGCCGCTTTGTTGGGGGCAACGGGCGGCGCTTTGTACGGAGCACTGGGAGCGGGCCTGGGATCCGCCCTGATTGCCTTGGGTATGCCACAGGAGAAAGCCGCTATCTACCAAACCCGGGTACAGGCGGGCGAGTTCTTGTTGGTGGTGCAAGTACCGGAAGAGAAGTCGGGCGAAATTTACTGGCTGCTGCAGAGTGCTGGCGGAGAGGAAGTTTCCATTGCCGACTTGAACTTGCCCGGTGAGCCAGAGGGAGACTTAACCCCAGAGAGCATCTCGCCGGAAATCCGCGCTGACCTCTCGGAAGAAGCGCAGCAAACCTTTGTGGAAGCCTACAACCAAGCCAAACAAGAGAGCAATAACTCCACCCATGCACTCCTCAAAGCTTGGGAAAAGGTCAAGCAAATTTTCACACGAGATGAGAAAGGGATCTTCTCCAAACGCAAGCCCTAGCCCAAAAAGTTTCCGAAGTAGCGAGAGCACAGTAAAGCGCCATCTCGCCGCTCTGCCTGTACGTGTTCTGGGTCTGCTCCAATTTTTTAGCTGCAACCTTATATCCTGAGAATAGCCCGAAAAACTCTAACCTAACCTTGCAGGGGTGAGCCTATGGCTGCGAGTGACTTCAAGGATTACTACAAGATCCTGGGCGTCAGCAGAGATGCCTCTGCCGAGGAAATCAAGCGCGTCTATCGCAAGTTGGCCCGCCAGTATCACCCCGATGTCAACCCTGGGAATAAGGCGGCAGAGGAGCGCTTTAAGGAGATCAACGAAGCCTACGAGGTGCTCTCTGATCCAGAGAAGCGGCGGCGCTACGACCAGTTTGGGCAGTACTGGCAGCGGGTGGGTACTGGTTCTGCTGCTGGAATGCCGGGCATGGAGGGCTTCGCCCAATACGCCAGCTTCGAGGAGTTTATCAACGAGCTGCTGGGCCGTATGGGCTCCCGCCGCAGCGGGTTCCAGGGCTTCGCCGGCGGCTTTGGGCCGTTTGTTTCGGTGGATTTGCCGGGGCAGGATGTGGAGGGCACCCTGGGTCTCAGTTGGGCAGAAGCTTTCCACGGCACCCAGAAACGGCTGAACCTAGATGGAGAAACGCTAACCATCCGCATTCCCCCCGGCGCTAAGCCGGGCAGTCGCATCCGCGTCAAGGGCAAAGGCCAGGTCAGCCCCTTTGGCGGGCCAAGAGGGGATCTCTACCTCACTTTGGAGCTGCCCCCCCATCCCTTCTTCCGCTTTGACGGAGACAACCTGCTCTGCGAGCTGCCCATTACTCCTGACGAGGCGGCTTTGGGAGGGACGGCGGAAGTTCCCACCCCTACGGGTCGCGTGCAACTGAGGATCCCTGCCGGGGTAGACAGCGGCCAAACCCTGCGGCTGCGCGGCCAAGGCTGGCGGGATCCCCAAGGCCATCGGAGCGACCTGCTGGTGCGGCTGAAGGTGGTGGCACCCAAATCCCTTTCCCAGACCGAGCGGGATCTCTACGAAAAGCTGCGCCAAAGCCGTAGCTGGGATCCCCGCGCCCACTTGCAGGAGGTGAGTCTATGAGTTTGGCCATTGTGCGGGTGGAAGAACGGCTCTATACCTTTGAGCAGGCCACGGAACTGCTGGGGATCCCTCCCCACCTGCTGGAATGGCTGCTGGCTCAGGGCTTAGTGGAGGCCGAGAGCAGCTACCTGACCCCCCAACAGCTCAGGCGGTTGTTGCAAATGAGCCGCCTACACCGAGACTTGGGGCTTAACTGGACGGGGGCAGCGATGGTCTTGGACATGGCTCAGGAAATTGCCCGGCTCAGGGGGCAACTGCGCCACTACCGCGGATTTTGAGGCTGCCCAGCTAACCCATCAAGGAGATAACTCGATGAACCCTATGGAACAGATCATCCGACGTAGCCAGGTGGTGGGCCTGCTGGCCCTCGATGGCAGCACTGCTACCGCATTGGGTACCGTAGAAGAAATCTGGGTTGACCCAACAGGGCGGGTATGCTACTTCACCAGCCAGCAGGGGTACACCCCCCTGGAGCAGATTTCTCTCATCGGGCCAGACGCGCTGCTGACCTACTCTACCGTTTTTGCTACCCCCCTAACCCCCATCAGCTCTCTTTACCGCCGCACAGTGCGCATTGGGAATCGAGAGGTCGGCTGGATTGAGGATTTTCTCTTTGACTGGGAGACTGGAGCGATTGCCGCTTATATTCTGGGTGGCAGCATTGCCGAGCCTTGGGGGGGGCGCGCCGTTCTCCTGCCTGAGGACGTGGAAGCCATTGATGTGGACGCGGTGGTGGTTAAGGAGGATGCTCCGCAACGGCTGAAATCGGAAGCGGAAGGCTTAAAGAACTTTTGGAGCGAAAAATCTCGGCAGGTGAAACAGCTTATCCAGCGCATGGGGGATCGCCTCAAAGCCCTAGTCAGCCCGCAGGATCCGCCCGAGGTAGTGCGCGTCAAGGTCAAGCAAGTGCGGGACGAGCTGGCCAAAGGGGGCAAGTTCGATCTCTCCCTACTGGACGAGGCGGCAGAGTTTCTGCAACACAAGTGGGAAACCTGGCAACATCGCCTCAGCCGCGCCGCTCAGCGCATGCAGGCTGCCCTTCAGGCTGCTTGGGAGAAGCTGACCGAATAGCAAAGAATGACTCTGCAACCTCTGGCCTGCGGTCGCCTCAGATGCTGCACATTTGCTTCCCAACTGCTTCCCAACTCCCCTCTTCCTCTGGGAAAGGGGCTGGGGGGCAACAGCATGAGGTGCTTGGGGAGTCCGTCCCACTGCTCGACCGGAACTGTTGCAAGCCAGTCCTCGACCAAACCCAGCTGACGGACGGCGGCTTTTTCGGCTACGATCTAAGATCGCTGTCAATGCTCGGATCAGGTTTCAAGACCCCCGCAGGGCACCTGTACGGCAGGGAGAAAGATGACTTACGCAATTGTGGAAACCGGCGGTAAGCAGCTTTGGGTGGAGCCGGGGCGTTTTTACGAAGTTGATCGCCTGGCGGAAGTGGAGGAGAACAGCCCCTTCGATTTGTCTCGTGTGCTGTTGATCAACCACGAGGGACAAATCACGTTGGGGCATCCCTACGTTTCAGAGGCGGTCGTCAGGGCACGGGTTTTACAGCATCGGCGCGGCGATAAAATCATCGTCTACAAGATGAGGCCAAAGAAAAAGACCCGCAAAAAGAGGGGTCATCGGCAACCGCTGACCCGTCTGCTGATCGAGTCTATTGAACTCAATGGGGTGCCCCTAGCCACGGCACCATCCCGTACGGAAGCGGCTCCAGAGTCTAACCCAGAGGCAGCCCCTTCGGCAGCGGCGACAGGGATCCCTGTGGATGAGGAATAAACTCTGAACTCAGGTGTCCTGAATCCCGATTTTTTTATCTCGTTTCTGTTGATCACGCAGTTGCATAGGAGGCGTTATGGCTCATAAGAAGGGAACGGGCAGCACTCGCAACGGTCGAGATTCCAATGCCAAGCGGCTGGGGGTGAAGCGCTATGGGGGCGAGCTGGTGCATCCCGGCCACATTCTGGTCAGGCAGCGGGGCACCAAGTTTCACCCAGGGGTGAACGTGCGCATCGGCGGCGACGACACCTTGTATTCTGTGGTCACCGGCATTGTGACTTTTGAGCGCTATGGCAAGTGGCGGCAAAAGGTGAGTGTCTACCCAGCTGAGGTGGCTGCCCAGTAGGGAAAGGCCCAGCTTTGAAACTGCCTGGGAGAGTTTCTTCCGCAAGAGAAGATTCTCGCTTCTGTCGACCAAGCTGCTTGCCGGGCTGAAAACTGTCTGCTCCAGAGCAGACAGGGTTTTGCTGTTGCTGATTCCTGAACTTTTTTCGTTCTTGAGGATTGGGGCCAGCCGGAGGATTGGGGCCAGCCGGAAGAGGAGAGGAGCTAGAGATCCCTGCCCCTTCGAGGGCGAAAATGGCAAAAGCGTGGAAGGCAGAAAGCTGATGCGGGTGTATTTGTTCCGCTGGGCAGGGTTGCTTCACCTCATTGCCGGGGTGATGTACCTCTACTGGCGACTGACAGCCGGGTTGATGGATTTGGGATCCCTTTTGTTTTGGGGGGCAGAGCTGTATGTTTGGCTGGCGGCGGTGGGCTTTACCCTCAGCCGCTATCCCCAAGTGCCGAGAGAGACGATCCCATCCCCAGAGGTCCTGCGGCGGTCGTTTTTCCAATTGCCGCGGGTGGATGTACTGGTGCTGCGCCAGTGGGATTCTCTGGAGGCAACCCGGCAAACAGTGCTTTCGGCTCTGCACCTCGACTACCCTTGGGAGCGGTTGTTTGTCCACATTGTGGATCGGGTAGAGGATGAGGAGATGGCCAAGGCGGCCCGGGCCATTCCCTGCGAATACTGGGCCTGCCCTAGCCCCACAGCCGACCCCCTGGCTTACGCGATGGGATCCCCTCATATCCAAGGGGAGTATCTGCTCCTGGTGCAGCCGGGCCATTTTCTCGAGCCGGACTTCCTGTGGCAGACCTTGCCCCGCTTTTACGACTCGCCGGAGCGGGCTCCCATCGCCAATCGTATCGGGTTTGTGCAGGCGATGCTGCGCACCCTAGGCCAGCCCAGAGCCGTTCACCCCCTGCAACAGCTTTTGGCGGTGGGATCCGAAGGGTATCAGGCGGCACCCCTGTTGGGTTCTGGCTGTCTCATCCGGCGCAAGGCTTTGGAAGGGATCCCGCGGATCGACATTCGTCGCCCTGTGCAGTTGGGGTGTCAGATGCACTGCCGCGGCTGGCAGTCTCAATTGGTTCGCCAAACCCAGGTTACGGGTGTTTTGTTGCCCTTGCGCAACCGCCGCGTTGCTTTGCTGGCTTTGTTTTCGGCCTTGAGGGAAAATCCCTTCTGGGGCAAGCCGACCACACAGCAGCAGCGCTTTCAATACCTGTGGCTGGCCCTCTGGGCTGCCGGTGGGATGGCGGAGCTGGTCTACTTGGCGGTGCCGATGGTCTTTCTCTGCACAGGGTGGATGCCGGTGCCGGCCTTCAACCGGGTCTTCTTCGCGTGGTTTTTGCCTTATGCTCTCCTGGGGCGCATCAGTTGGCTCTTGGCCTTTCCCCCCCATCTGTGGGGGGCAGCTTGGCAGTCGGAACGGCAGACGGGCAGCCAGTTTTTTCAGTCCATCCAGGCGCTGGTGCAAAGTCTGCAGGGAGTGCCCCCCTATCCCGAGCAGCCTTCCCAGCTCTCCTTAGGACCTCAGGCTCTGGCTATTGTGCTGACTTTTCTGGCTATGGGGGTGGGATCCCTGCGTTTTGCCGGCAGTTGGGATCCCTCTTGGCCTGAGCTGCTGTTTGGCTTGGTCTGGGCCTTCTACAACCTGATGATCCTGACGGTGCGCCCCGACGATCACGATTTTGCCGGCTTTGCTTTTCCCAGCAGCAGCGCCGCTGCGGCGACAGAAGAGAGCGCCGACCCATAGGCTGCCAAGCCAAGACAAGTTCATCGCAAAACCAAATCCCCACATCCATTCAGCTGCTGCATGGATGAAATGGCAGGCTGCCGCGGCAGATGGTGGGCAAACGCTATGCTGTGAGAAGTGTAGGATAAGTGGATCGGCACAGGTTGTCTCCAACTCTCCGGGGAGGTGTACCGGTGGAGAGGGGGGATCCCTGGCCAAGTCGCCCCTCCTGTTTGCAGGATTGAACGCGGTCTTCTAGGTTCAGAACGACACACCTGTGGAGTCAGAGAGACCCCCCCTTCGACTGCTCCCCCTGGGTACGGATCCCTGGCAGCAGGGCTGTGCCTATTGGCTGGAGATCGGATTCCACCGTTTGCTTCTCGATTGCGGGTTGCCCGCTCCTGCCCTCTTTAAGGCTCTGCCAGGGATCCCGGATGCGGTAATCTGCAGCCATGCTCACTTTGACCATGTGCAAGGGCTACCTGCTTTTCATCGTCGTTACCCTCAGGTACCTCTCTACGCCACGCCGGTGACTGCTCATTTGGCCGCTGGTCTGTGGGAGTGTGGCGTTTGGCCAGGCTACGACCGGGACATTCGCTTTCCCCCCTTTCGGGCGCTGCCTTTGGGCCGGGCGCGAGAGATTTTGCCCCATCTGATGCTCACTTTCTTTGCGGCTGGGCATCTGCCGGGAGCGGCGGCAACCCTGCTGCAAAATACCCAAACCACTCCGGCCCAAGCCTGTGTGTACACGGGCGACTGTTCCCTGGCCTCAACTCGCTTTGCCCCCGGCTTGGATCTCATTGCTTTGCGCCACTGGCAGCCGGACGTGTTGCTCATCGAGGCTTCGCTGGGATCCACCCGCCATCCACCCCGTCGTCACCTGGAAAATCGCCTGGTGGAGCGGTTGCTCAGCGCCTTGGAAGCGGGGCAAACGGTGCTGTTCCCCCTGCCAGTGTTGGGGTTGGGGCAGGAGCTGATCTTTCTCCTCAAAGCCCACCACCGCTTTACCCAAGCCCCCCAAGAGCTCAAGATATGGGTGGCGCCGGGGCTGGCGGCAGGCTGCAATCTCTACGAGCGCTTGCTCACCTACCTGCCGGAGCCGGTGCGCAATTTCGCCACCTACCAGCCCTTGTTCTGGGAAGACCGCCTGCAGCCGCGGGTTCAGCCCCTTACCGAAGCGGATCCTCTGCCCCAGGGCTTGCTGCTGTGCGACGCCGATGCCGGGCCTGAGGCTTGGGATCCCATCTGGTCGAGGTTGTTGGCCCAACCGCAGCGCTCCTGTCTGCTGGTGCGGCTGCCAGAGGTGGAACTGGCCACCCCATTTGAGCGTTGGCCGGCGCCGCTGCGCTCCCGCATTGCCGTTGAATGGATAACCTGGCACAGCCACAACGATGTCGGGCATCTCACCCAGATCATCCACACCTTTCGCCCCCAGCATTTGGTCTTGGTTCACGCCGACCCCAAGCAGGCTCAGGATCTGGCGGATCTGCCGGAGCTGTGCAATCGCTACCATGTCCACTGCCCTCAGCCTGGGCATTGGCTGGAGTTGCCCGATGGGCACCTACAAACCCCAGTTAGGCTCGCGGAGCTGAAGGCCGGTTCCCCCGCCGAGATCAGGGATCCCCCTTTGCGCTATGAGGGGGAGGTGGAAGAAGTTTGGCAGGAGCAGGGGTCGCCGCGGACTTTGGCGGGGGTACAGGTGCGTCTGCCGCCCCAGATCACCCAGGATCCCCGTTGGCTGGCCTGGGCCGATACCGGCCTGGTGGAAGCCCGCTGGCAGGGATCCGAACTGGTGCTGCGCGGCCTTTCTCCACGGGAGCTGATCCGCCCGGCAGAGGCTGCCCCTTCTCCAGCAGGGATCGTGCCGCGTCCAAAACAGCCTTCTGTATCCAGTCATCACGGTGGCAAAAAGTGCCAAAATTGTCGCTTTGCCCGCCAGATCTTGACTTCCCAAGCCCAAGCCTTTCGCTGCGATCAGGAACGCTCTCCCCTCTACCGCCTCAGGGTGGATCCCCAGGGGAGCTGCCCCTACCATCAGCCGCAGGAGATCCGCTCTTCCGGTTAGCCGTCAAGCCAGGGAAGCCCAAAGGCTAGAATGGGGCAAGTCGCGGTGCCAACCATGCTTGAGCAAGATTCCTGGGCAAATCATCGCCGTGGGCCGGTCGGATCCCTGGAGCGCCCAGCCGAGGCCTTGGCTGCGGCCAGCCCGCCCGTAGTGCAGATGGTTGGGGTGAACAAAGTCTATCCACTGCCGGAGGGCAGTTTTCAGGCCCTCTACGATATCGACTTGGCGATCCAGCCGGGAGAGTATTGCGCCATTATGGGGCCCTCTGGATCCGGCAAATCCACCCTGATGAACCTCATCGGCTGCTTGGATCGGCCCAGCTCAGGGCGCTACTGGCTGGATGGGGTGGAAGTTTCCACCCTGACCGATCGCGATTTGGCCCACATTCGCAACCAAAAAATCGGCTTTGTCTTCCAGCAGTTCCATCTCCTGCCCGTCCTGACAGCGCTGGAGAACGTCATGCTGCCCTTGGCCTATGCTGGGATCCCGGAGCCGGAGCAACGCCGGCGGGCCAAGCAAGCCCTAGAACAAGTGGGCTTGGGGAGCAAACTGCAGCAGCGTCCGGCCCAACTCTCCGGCGGCCAGCAGCAGCGGGTGGCGATTGCTCGTGCCATTGTCAACCGACCCCAACTGTTGCTGGCTGATGAGCCGACTGGGGCTCTGGATAGCCATACCGGCCAGGAAGTGCTGAACCTTTTTGCGGAGCTCCACCGGCAGGGCATCACCCTGGTCGTGGTCACCCATGACCTTGAAGTAGCCCAGGCCGCCCAGCGCATTATCCGGGTTGGGGATGGCCGTTTGCTGGATTGAGGAAGACAGGGATCCGCCTGGGGGCAGTTGGGTTCAGGAGAGTTCCCAGTTGCAGTGAACTGGCGTGCCGGATGGATCCCTGGCCTCACTTTGGGTGAAGGTCAAAGGGAATGTCTCAAACGACCCTATCTAGGACGGCCCGGCTTAGGCTACTCTAAACGCAACTGAGGGCTTGGGAAAAGGATCCATCGATGAAACTGATCGAAGATATCATCCGATTTTTGGAAACCCGCCTGGAAGAATTTCTCAGGGCCCACCCCGAGATCGAGCTGCAAGCCCTCGATGAGCAGTTGCGCCAGCAGGAATCGGATACCCTGCAGCTGTTGCAGGAAAGCCGCGTCCAAGAGGAGGCTCTCCAAAAAAGCATTCTCAACTTAGCCGAGGAGATTAAAACCTGGCACTTTCGCATTGAGAAGGCGCAGCGGGCCAATCGTCCCGATCTGGCCGAAGGAGCGCGACGCCGGGAGGCTGAGCTGTTGGAGAGGGGCAGCCAGCTATGGGGTCAAATGAAAGCCCAAAAGGAGAAAATCCAACAAATGGAAGCCCTGCTGCCGCAGATTCGCCAGCGCCGCCAAGAAGTGAAGGCTAAGCTGCAGGAGGTAAGAGCCGCGCAAGCCAAAGGCATCGACAACCCGGACCGGAATTTCAGCCCTTGGGGAAAACCTTTCGAGGCTTGGGATGAATTGGAAGAGCAATTTCGTCAGCTAGAGGTGGAAAACGAATTGAATGACACGAAGAGGAAGGTGCGGGAACAGCAGCGGCGGTAACAGCCTGACCCAAAATCTTGTTAGTTTGCTAATGTTGAATCCAGTCGCAACAGCCAAAATCGAGCTGGGCGGAACTTGTGATTTAAGCCCTTGGTCTCAAGAGCCATAGCCACATCATTTCCAGAACTTTCTCTGGCACCGACCGGGAAGAAAAGTCTCTCCTCTCCCCCAAGAGTGATACGCTATTGGGCATGAATGAGTTGTATCTGAATCACCCCACATTTGGTCTGCTCTACAGCCTGTGTCAGGTCGACGAAAATCAGGCTCTCTTCACCACTCTCTACGCCCAAAGGCTCTTTTTTCGGGTTTACTTCAGGCCGCCGGATAACAGCGGGGATCCTGCTGCCATGGAGGAGTTGGTCTTCGATCCGATTAGCCGTAATGAGGCTCGCCAGCTCATCGAAGAGCAAATGCGCCTGCTGCGCCGTGCTGCCCGCCAAGATGAGCTAGAACAATTGCAGTTGATCTACAAGCAAACCTTTTCCTGACAGAGGTTTTTTCGAAGGTCTGGCACGGCTGAGGGTGAGGGTTTCGTCCCCCAATAGCCACCTAAAACTGAGACAGAAAGCGCAGGTCGCTGGTATAAAACAGGCGGATATCCTGAATGCCGTGGAGGAGCATGGCCATCCGCTCAATGCCGATCCCTGCCGCAAATCCGGTGTAGCGCTCCGGGTCGTAGCCCACCGCTTGAAATACATTGGGATCCACCATGCCGCAGCCGAAGATTTCCAGCCATTTCGAGCCAAAGCGCACGTCCATCTCAGCAGAAGGCTCGGTAAAGGGAAAATAGCTGGGCCGAAAGCGGGTTTCTCGCTTGCCCAATAGGCGGGTGATGAAAGTGTTGAGGGTGCCCTTCAGGTCGGAAAAGGTGAGGTTCTCGCCCACCGCCAAAATTTCCATCTGGTGAAACACAGCGGAGTGGGTGGCATCCACGGTATCGCGGCGCATCACCCGACCGGCATGCACAATGCGCAGCGGCGGCTGGTGTTGCTCCATGTAGCGCACCTGCACCGAGGAGGTTTGGGTACGCATCAGGTAGCCATTGGCCAGGTAGAGGGTATCCTGCATATCCCGCGCCGGATGGTCGGCAGGGGTGTTGAGGGCCTCGAAGTTGTAGTACTCCGTCTCGAGCTCAGGCCCATGCACCACGGTGTAGCCCATTCCCACAAAGATATCGAGCATGCGGTCGATGGTGGCCTGCAGCGGATGGATCCGCCCCAGAGGCCGACGGGGCCCGGGCATAGTGACATCCAGGCGCTCTGCTTCTAGGCGGGCCAGCAGTTGAGCTTCACCAAGGGCCTGTTTGCGCTGCTCCAGACTGGATTGGAGGGCCTCTTTAAAGGTGTTGGCCAAAGCGCCAATGGCAGGCCGTTCTTCTGGGGGCAGCTTCCCCATTCCCCCCAAGATTTTGGAGAGCTTACCTTTCTTGCCCAGGTAGTCGATGCGGATCTGTTCCAGAGCCTCCAGACCGTCAGCTTGTTCCACTTGGGCGAGGGCCTCGCTTTGCAGGGTGAGAAGCTGTTGGCGAAGCGTGTCTTTTTCGTCTTGCATGGGGCCGATTCCAAGGGCAGAAGGGATCCCTGGGGTTGTGAGGAGTCCCTACAAAGGTATCACAGGAGGGAGCTCGGTCGCGCCTTTGCATCCGATGGGGTTGGTCGGCAGCAGGGGGAACCCTTTTGGGGAACTAGCTCTGAGGCGCCGAATCTGGCAACAGACACCCCAGAGCGTCACACCCTGCCGGTCCCTCTGCTGCCAAGGTAAAGTTGCGGTCGTAGCGGGCCAGGGCCGCGAAGAAGTTATCTGTCCGCCGTCTCTTTTTGACCTCGGCCACCAGTCGTTCGTAGGTGGGCTTGTCGATTTTCTCAAAAGGCAGGCGGGGGAAGGGCGCATCGAAGCGGGCCAGCAGCGCTGCGCTGATGTAGCCCTCGTCATCGCGGATGGCTTCGTAGATACGGGATCCCAGAGCTTCCACCTCGTCCTCCCGCAGCTCGATGGTGGCGGAGGTGTTGTGGGTGGTGTAGTACTTCTGAACCTGCATATAGAAGTCAAACTGGGCCAGGGCCGAGAATTGCTCGATCTCGATCTGGCCAGCACCGGGCAGGTTGGCCCATTCTACTTCCACAGGCAGTTCCACCAGCCATTCGGTACAGCGGGGATCAAAGGGGTCGTTGAGCAAGTTCCCGTTTTCATCTTTGTCCGCCTGAGCAGGTACCACCGAGTAGCCATAGTCCAGACAGGCCAGCGCCACCGGGTCATTTTTGGCAAAGGTGATGCGGCGGATGTAGCGTTGGGCTTTGGGCGGGTGCCAGCCGGGAGAGGCGTTGGTGAGCAGCGACTTGGTGCCGGCGGGCTGAACCGTGGTGCAGCGGTTGGGGCGGCGCAGGCTGTGGCGGTCGCAGTAGTCCCACACCACGCGGTGGACGATCTCCTTCCAGCGGCTGAGGTATTCCCGCTCCTGCTGCTTGAATTCCTTCCCGATGGGGGTATCGGGTCTCCCTTCCTGCCACCAGCGCAGCCATTCAACCCCAAAGGCTTTGACGCAAAAGTCGAACAGGCCTGTGAACGAGACGCCGACGATGGGATCCCATTCCCGCGAGCGCTGGAAGCGAGGTTCCACAAAGCGGTGGTGGAGTAGGGCTGCCACCGTGAGAGCTCCCGCTGTAAAGGCGTCTTCCTGCTCCTGCCGGTTGTGGGGATCCAAACGGTTGAGGTGGATCTCGGCCAAGTTGCAATGGAATGTGTGGCCAATAATCTCGCCACAGTTGTGGACAACAAACCCATTGGCATCAAAGCACGCTGGGCCGGGGACAGTACAGTCATACACCGGCTCTACCCCGTCTGCCTCAAGGGCAGCAACCGTCACAGCAAACCGCTCTCGGTTGAGCTGGCGCTTGTAGCCATTCAGCAGTGCCTCTAGCTTTTGGGCTTTGTGCGGTTCCCGAAAGCCGACCCATTCCTGGAACAGATGCAAGTTGTCGTTGGCAATAACCAATTCGTGCTGGGCTTTGCAAGCGTATGGTGCAGGTTGGCGAGCACTGTTCGGCAGCAGGCGATATCCAGCAGGACGGCGATTCTCATACAAAACTGCAATGATGCCCAGCCGCGCCAGCATGCGCTGAACCGCTTTGAGGGTACCCAGATGGCTTTGAGAGAGCCGCACGCTAACCCCTTTCTCCTGATTACCTTGCACGCTGCCATCCGCATCAAAGAGCCCGCACAAGAAGCCTCGATGAAACTGGAAGCTGGTGGCTTCGAGCGCCTCTGTCATCTGCTTTTGTCCGGGCCTCATGCCGAACTGGGCCGCCAGTTTTGCCAACCCCCTGGAGCCGATAACCCGCAACCCAAGCTGCGCATAGTGATATGCCTCTGGCTGGCGGGGCTCGTAACCCACTGCCGTTTGCAAAAGCTGAATCGCATACTGGCTCATTTCGGCTTGGGTATCTTGCCAATAGCGTAATAAAGCCGTGTCGTTCCACGGGGTTGCCGTAAGGCTACCGTCACCCAGCAAATTCCCCAAAAGCCAGCCTTCTTCCCAGGTACCCGCCCCATCCCACGGGGTGAGATCGCGATGGTTGTGCAGCAGGATGCGGTCGCCCGGTTGTAGGCTTTCTGCCGGTACCCACTCGGTGTATTCTGCCTTTTGGGTTTGAGCGGTGACTTTGAGAACCCGATGGTTGCCTGTCAGCCGCAGAGAGAACCCTTCCTTGGTCAAAAGCTTCAGCACAGGCTTGGTACCGGAGTAGAAGAACCCCTCCGGTGTGGTACTGAATAGTTCTCCATTGACATAGGTGCTGTGCTGCTTCCCAATCAGGTCTCTCACCTGGCGCGGCCCATCGCCCGTGTGCACCCAGGTATCGGCTGTCACGCAGGGGTTCAGCCCATAGCGCCACAGGCGATCCTGAAGTTCCTCTTCCCCTAGGGAGGGATCCCGTCCCTTTAGCCATTCTCGGGCCGTTCCTGCCTCATAGGCTTTGAGAAAGTCGGGTTTTAGGTCGGGTGGGATAAGGTCGCAATTGGCCCGTGCTACGGCTTCCCCGGCCCACTGGATGGCCCCCTCGCCGGAGTAAAACTGCTTGCGCACGGCCTCAACACATTCTTCCCGCGTTGGCTTGCGGTGAAACACCCGCGTGTGGTTGGCCATGCGCAGGGCATCTCGCTCGGGGTCAATTCTCCAGTTGCCGTTTTCGTCCTGCTGCCACAAGTTGTCTTTGGCGGTGGATCCCAGCTGGTCGTCGGCAGCAAACTGACGAATGCCAGCGCTACGACGAATGTTTCCCGCCACCACCACCACCGCCGCCTCGTCAATGAGCAGGCAGCATTCCACGGAGTTCAACTGCCGCCCTACTGCCCTGTTGAGGATGGCGGCACAGCGCTCGTACAAGCCGGGCAGCTTAATGGGGTTGGCCACGCCCCCAAATCCCTTCAGCCTCTCGCCGGCAGGGCGGATATCGCTCAGATCTACCGTCACGTCCACCTGACCGCCAAAGCCGGGATCCGAGGCCAGCTCCAGCAGCGCTTGGTACGAATCCACCCAGCCGCGGCGGCTGTCCCCCACCTGGATGTGCACCTGGGATCCCTGCCGTTGGATGCGGGTGTGCTCCTGCCGCTCTTCGGGAGGGGTGGTGCCGATGGATCCCTTCACGTGAACCCGCAGGCGGTTGACAATGGGGGGCAACTGGCGGATGAACTGGGGTTCCAGCACCGCTCCCGTGCCGCAGCCCATCATGGCCAGATCCATCATCAGGCCAAAGGCCCGCCAGTCCACCACCGCCAAACTGGTGCAGTTGTAGGCACCGGAGAAGTTTTCCGGCTTCTGGATCCAGTCGGTGCCCATCACCCACAAGGCTCGACCGGAGATCAACGCCTTCAACTGCCGCTGCAGACGTTCTACCAACTGCCGCTCCTGAGGGGTGAAGCGCCCCAGCCGGGCGATGTCGGCCAAGGTGCGATCGCAAACCTCGCCCCAGGTCTCGCGGCTGCCATCCGGGCGGCGACGGCTGTAGGTGCGGTAGAACACCGGGCTGGCCGCCGGGGCTGTGGCCGGAAACTCGCCTGGAGGCGCGGCTCCCATCGTCTGGGCGGGATCAAGTCCCTGCACTTCTTCGCTCTGTTCGCCTGAGTGGGACGAAGTCCACACCATAGCCACACCTCTTCTGCAAAGCTCGGTAGTTCCGACTCTTGAGCGCCGGTTGGCAACCCCGCCGACCCAATGCCCAACCACGTTATCACAATCTTCAGGGATCCGGTGTTGTAGGTAGTGTTGTGCTCTGAGAAGATCTTTAAGAGCCTCTAGGGATAGGGCAGGCCCGCTGTCTGCCGGGGGAGCCGCAAGGGAACGGAAGGCCCGGCAGAAGGGCTACAGTGGAGGAGAGGGATCCCAAGTTGAGGGGCTGCTTGTCGTCTTCAACGGCACCTTCCTGGGCCTTCTCCCCAGTGAGAGCTGTGTAAGGAGTTGTATCGTCATGACCAGTCGCCTGCGCATCGGTAGCTTGTGGGGGATCCCCTTTTTCATCGACTACACCTGGTTCCCGGCGGCCCTCCTGCTGGTGCTCTCCTACGGGGTGTTGACGGCGATGGGGTTGTTTCTTTCTCTGCTGGCCCATGAGTTGGCCCACAGCTTGGTGGCCCGCGCCTATGGGGTACGGGTTAACTCGATAACCCTGTTTATTTTTGGGGGTATGGCGGCGATTGAGCGGGAAGTTCCCCGCCCCCTTGGGGCTTTTTGCGTGGCGGTGGCAGGCCCTCTCCTCAGCTTGGGTCTGTTTGTTTTCTTCAGCGTGGCCCGGGCTTGGGCTGTGCCGGAGTCGATGCTGGCCTCAACCCTCACCAGCTTGGCTGCCATCAACCTGACGATTGCCCTGTTTAACCTGCTGCCGGGCCTGCCTCTGGATGGGGGGCAAATGCTCAAGGCGGCCATCTGGGGTTGGACAGGGGATCGGCAAAAGGGTATGCTGTGGGCGGCCCGAGCCGGCCAGGGGGTGGGCTGGGGTTTGGTGGGGCTAGGTCTGCTGGTGGTATTTTGGGGGAGCCTCAACGGCCTCTGGGTGGGGTTGATCGGCCTGTTTATTTTGAACACCGCCCGCCGCTACAGCCAGTACGCGCAACTGCAGCAGGTGCTGGCCCGCCTGAAAGCTGCAGATGTGATGACCCGCCAGTTTCGGGTTTTGGACGCGAACATGAGCCTGCGGGAGTTTGTGGATCGCTATCTGGTGCCTTCTTCTCTCAGGCCGGAAGCCCCAACTCAACCGGTGGACGTTTATTTTGCTGAGGAAGATGGCCGCTACCGTGGGCTGGTCAGGCCAGAATTGCTCAACGACATCGAGCGCAGCCAGTGGGATCGCCTCACCCTGAAAGCCATTCTCAAGCCGATGGAGCAACTGCAGGGGGTACGAGAAGAGACCCCCATTCCCCAGGTGATTCAGATGATGCGCCAGGCGGAACCGCGCCGCATTTTGGTTTTCACGCCCACCGGCGCCATTGCTGGCTTGATCGACCGGGGGGATGTGGTGGCCATGGCTGCCCGGCAGTTGGGGGTCGTGCTGCCCCAAGAGGTGGTGCAGCGGGTGCGCGATAGCGAAGAATGGCCCCCTGGATTTCAGGTGGAGGACAATCTGGCCGGAGAGGGATCCCCCAGTCTGGCTTGGCAGGGATCCCCGGATTTCCATCAAGAGCCTTAGTTGGGGAGATGGGTGGACAGGGGGCGGCCCAAGGCGCCTAGGTTCTTCCTCTTCCACAAAAGGTTCCCCAAAAGGGGCGGAGCGTTTTGCCTCCGCAAGCCGGGGAGAGAAGACCAAGAAAAGTAGTCTCAGATACTATTTCCCGGAGCCCTTCCCCATCTACAATTAAGACTGTTCTCCATCAGTTAAGAATTTTGAACCGCTTTCCTCGTCTCTTGCCCGCCTACACCCACCGACTGAGCAACGGGCTAGGCGTTATCGTTCATCCCATCCCCATTGCCGATTCTGTAACCGTTGATGTCTGGGTACGGACAGGTGGACGCCATGAGCCGCCGGAGTGGCTGGGCCTATCCCATTTTTTGGAACACATGGTGTTTAAGGGTAGCGAGCGGCTGGCTCCTGGTGAGCTGGATTGGGCCGTGGAAGGACGGGGCGGAGTTACCAATGCTGCCACCGGCCAAGACTACACCCATTACTACATTACGGTGGCTGCTGCTGACCTAGCGGATACCCTGCCCTACCTGGCAGAGGTGGTTTTGCGGGCCGGGATCCCAGATCTGGAGTTTGAGCGGGAGCGGCAGGTGGTTCTGGAGGAAATTCGCCGCGCCGCCGACAACCCTGATTACACGGCCTATCAGCTTTTGATGCAGACCGCCTATGGGGAGCATCCCTATGGACGACCGGTGTTGGGCACACCGGAAAGCTTGATGCAACTGACCCCTGAGGTGATGCGCGCTTACCACCGCGCTTGGTATCGGCCTGAATCCATGACGGTGGTGGTGACGGGTGGCATCGATCCCGAGCGGGCGTTGGCCTTGGTGGAGGAGCAGTTTGGCAGCTCTGCTGCTGGGCCAGCACCGGCCAGCCCCCCCATCCCGCCCCAGCCTCGTCCCCAAGGGATCCTGCGCCGGGAGAGCGACCATGCCCGCTTGGAGCAAGCCCGTCTGAAATTGGCCTGGCCTACCGTTGGCATTGACGATTGGCAACAAGCCTGTGGCCTGGAGATGTTGGCTTCTCTGCTGGGAGATGGCCGTACTTCGCGGCTGGTGCATCTGCTGCGGGAACAGCGGGGCTGGGTGAGGGCCATTGGCTGTTCTTCGCTGGTGTTGAAGGAGGGGGGACTGTTTTGTATCGGCGCTCAGCTGGAGCCGAAGGATGTGGCGCGGGTGGAGGCGACGATTCTGCACGAGATTGAAAAGCTGCAGCAGGATGGCATCGGCCAAGCGGAGTTGGATCGCACCCGGCGTATGCTCACCCATGAGTTCCTGTTCTCCGCCGAGTCTCCCAGTCAATTGGCGGGCATCTATGGCTACTACGAGACGCTGGGCGGGGTGCAGCGCATTCAAGAGTACCTGGAGCTGTTGCAATCTTTTACCCCGGCTCAGATCCGGGAGTTGGCCCAGCAGTACTTGTCTTTGGAGGCCTATGTGGTCACCGTTCTCAAGCCGACTGCCCTCGATCCAGCAATGGCCTCGGAGCTGCAACTGGCCTGTCGGTGAGCGCTGCCTTGGCGCTCCGGACTCTTGATTTTCGGATTTTGGACGGGATCCCTTGCCTGCATGAACTCTGCTCTGCTTGCCACCCAACGTGGCCGTTTACAGCGCGTCCTTTTGGCCAATGGCATCACGCTGTTGCTGGGCCAGAACCCAACGGTGGAGATCTTGGCTGCCCACTGTTTTTTCCGCGGTGGTAGCCGGGCAGAGCGGCCGCAACAGGCGGGGGTGAGCCACTTGATGGCGGCTGTCCTCACCAAAGGCACGCATCGGCGCAACTCCCAGGCCATTGCTGCTGCGGTGGAATCGCTGGGAGCCTCGCTATCGGTGGACAGTTCTGCCGACTCTTTCGAGGTGAGCCTGCGCTGTGTGGCTGCCGATTTCCCGGAGCTGCTGGATTTGCTGGCGGAGATATTACGGGATCCCAGTTTTCCTGAAGAGGAGGTGGCGCGAGAGCAGGGGTTGATGCTGCAAGCCATTCGCGCCCAGCAGGAACGGCCCTTCAGCTTGGCTTTCGAGCAGGTGCAACAAGCCCTCTATGGGGATCATCCCTACGCTCTGCCGGGGTTGGGACGGCTGGAAACGGTGGGATCCCTGACCCGCGAGGATTTGGTGGCCTATCACGCGGCCTACTGTCGTCCCAATGGAATGGTGATGGTGGTGATCGGCCCAGAGCCGCCGGAGCAAATGGCTGCCCAGGTGGAAGCGGCTTTGGGAGACTGGGTTGTTCCCGGCCCCTCTCCAGAGGATCGGGATGTTCCCCTGCCCCCTCTGAGGGATCCCCAACTGCTGAGGTTGCCCCAGCCCACTCAGCAGACGACGATCTTGATCGGGTTTCGCGGATCCCCTGCTGCTTCTGCGGATTATCCGGCCCTGAAACTGTTGGCCACCTACTTGGGCAGCGGTCTATCCAGCCGTCTGTTCGTGGAACTGCGGGAGCGCTGTGGCCTGGCCTATGAGGTCTCGGCTTTTTTTGCCACCCGCCGGGATCCCGCCCCTTTTGGGGTTTACATGGGCACTGCGGCAGAGAACACCCAGGTGGCTCTGGAACGCCTACAAGCAGAAATCCACCGTCTGCAGGCCAATCCGCTCGACCTGGCAGAGGTGGAAATGGCGCAGCGCAAACTTCTGGGCCAGTATGCCCTCAGCAAACAAACCAATGCCCAGGTGGCTCAACTGGCGGGCTGGTACGAGATTTTGGGCTTGGGCATGGAGTTTGACCAGCAGTATTTGCAGAGGGTCAGGCAGCTCACCCCAGAGCAGCTCCACCAAGCTGCAAAGACCTACCTGACCCCCCCGGCCATTGCTCTGGTGGGGCCGGAAGCCGCCTTGGCAGAGGTTGAGCTGGTGTTTTAAGGTAAACTACCCGACCCTGACTGCTTC
>NZ_JANSHV010000127.1:0-6808 GCF_047461775.1 Synechococcus sp. R6-5 | reverse complement strand
GTGCGGGCCTCCAGCCCGAAAATTTGGTAATTCTAGAGGGGGGATCCGCCCCCTTTTTTCCTTTAGGGCTGCAGATAGAGGCGGTGCTGACGGATATAGTGCTCCACGGCAGGGGGCACCAGGTAGCGGATAGACCCTCCCTTTTGGATTTGCTGTCGCAGGTAGGTGGAAGAGAGCGTCAGGGTGGGAGCTTCCAGGATTTGGGCTTGGATAGGCAACTTTTCGGCTACCGCCTGCAGCACCTGGGCGGCATCGCCGGCATCCACCCGTGGGGCAACGATCCAATGGCAGAGGCGGGCCAGTTCTTCCGCTTGATACCACTGGGGCAGATCCCGCAGAGCATCCACGCCGATGATCCAGTACCACTGGGTATTGGGTTGCTCCTGGATAAGGGTGCGCAGCGTCTCGATGGTGTAGGAGCGCCCCGAACGGCGGATCTCCAGCTCTGAGCAGGCGAAGCGCTCGTGGTCGGCAATGGCCAACTTGACCATGGCCAGGCGGTCGGCTTTGCTGGCGCCAGGGGCCAGAGGCTTGTGGGGGGGATCCCCGGCGGGCATCCACAGCACCTGATCCAGGTCAAACTGCCAAAGAGCTTGTTCTGCCATGATCAAGTGGCCATGGTGCACAGGGTTGAAGGTTCCGCCCAGAATGGCAATGCGGCGGTGCTTCATGGCTGCTGGCTCAGGTAGGTGATGGCATCCCGCAGCCAATCTTCTGTTGGGCGGCGGTGGGTGGGCAGAGCTTGCAGGGCAGCTTGAATTTCCTGAGCACTGTAGCCCAGGGCCAGCAAGGCCATTTCCACCTCTTCTCGGATGGGCATGGGCGGCCCTCCGGCCAAGGGTTGATCCGCAACTCCCACCCCCTGTCGCCAGTGGGCCAGCTTGGTTTTCAGCTCCAGGGCCAGCCGTTGGGCCGTTTTATGGCCTACCCCCGGCGTGAGGGAGAGCAGGCGCACGTTTTCGGTCACCACCGCCTGCACCAGCTCCGGCAGGCTGAAGGTATTCAGCAGGGCCAAGCCCAAAGCCGGCCCCACCCCCGAGACTTTGATGAGTTCCACAAACAAATCGCGCTCGGCTGGCGAGCCAAACCCGTACAACACCAGCTCAGTCTCTCGCACCACCAAATGGGTGAACACCCGGACGGGCTCCCCCACTGCGGGCAGTTGCTTGAGAAAACGTCCTGGGGCCTTGACGCGATAGCCGATCCCCTGCACCTCAACAGTGAGGCTACTGCGCTCTCCCCATTCGATGGCCACAAGGTGGCCGCTTAAAAACGCGATCATGCTGCGAGTTTAATCTGGGTTTGGGATGCTCTGCTCGACTGGAGCTCCAAAGTCGGCCAAGCAATCTAAAGTCCTTGCCAAAGGCTGCTTCCCTACAAGGCTATTTCACAGACCATTTCTCTACCTGTAGACTGTTCCCCATCCAGCTCTGTATTCTCCCTCATCCATGCCGATTCGCCCTTTTCCCATCGGCCAATGGCTTTGGATCCTGTTCTCGCTGGGGGTGCTGCTCTTTCTCCATCTTCCTCTGCTGGTGATCGTCCTTTATGCCTTCAGCCCCGATGAGGCGACCTTGCGCTTCCCTTTGCCGGGGCTGACCTGGCATTGGTTTGCCGTGGCCTGGGGGCGGGCAGATATTTGGCGGGCCTTGTTTTTGTCTTTGCGGGTGGCTGTGCTGGCTACCGGAGTGGCGGTGGTGCTGGGATCCCTGGCGGCAGCAGCAGTCTATCGCAGCCGATTTTTTGGCCGCGAGACGATCTCGTTTTTGTTTGGTGTTGCTGCCTATCGCCTTGCCGGGCATTGTCTCCGGGATCGCCTTGCGCTCGGCGATCCATTTGCTGCATATCCCTTTCAGCTTTTGGACAATTGTTATCGGCCATGCCACCTTTTGTCTGGTGGTGGTGTACAACAACGTGCTGGCCCGGTTTCGCCGCATGGGACGCTCTCAACTGGAGGCTTCTGCCGACTTGGGGGCCAATCCTCTGCAAACCTTTCGGTACATCCTTCTGCCCGAACTGGCCTCGGCCCTATTGGCGGGATCCCTGCTGGCGTTTGCCCTGTCTTTCGATGAAATCATCGTCACCACCTTCACCGCTGGCCAGCAGCAAACCCTGCCGATCTGGGTGTTCAGCCAGCTCACCAAGCCTCGGCAGCGCCCGGTGATCAGCGTGGTGGCCCTGGGGGTGATCGGCCTGACGGTGCTCCCCATTTGGCTGATCCATCACTTGACCCAAGAGAAAACCACGACTCGCTGATGGCTCTTTCCAGCCTCATGCAAGGTTTGCACTTGGAGGGATCCCCAAGCATTGGCCGGAGTCGCTGTAACAGCAAAGAAACGCTGGCCCTGGTTGATCGCAGAGCCCTTGTGAGAAAATGTAACAAGCATTTCATTTGTGAAAATTGAGGTATCTATGGCTGTCACTCGTGCCGGACGCGCCCCTCTCGTGCGGGGCAGCAGCGAGGGAAATCCTGCCAAGTTCATGGAAATGGCCAGCTCTTTGCTCAGCACCCGCACCCGCCAAGGCAGCGGCAAAAAGGTTCAGGATCGCTCTTCCTACGGCAAAGCGGGCAACCCGCAAGAGTTCATGCAGATGGCCAGCGAATTGCGCCGATCCCTGGAGCAGCAGGGGCGGTAGCCAATCCTGTCCACCCCCAGGGGATCCCCGTCCAGTTGCCTAAGCTGGACGGTTTTCTTGCTGCTCCTCTCAAGCCAGAGGCGGCCAATCGCTTCTGAGGCCACTCACCGGTGTTGGATCCCGTTACAGGCCCAACTTCGAGTCCAGAGCTCCGCCCTTGAGCTTCTGTGCAATGAGCCGGCAGAAGAGCAGCATGTCAGGATGGGAAAAGTGCTCATCGGGGCGCTCTTGCCGGTGGACGTGATTGAGGCCAAGACGACATGAAAAACAAAGGCTTTTGGCTGGCCGGGATCCTGGGGGTAATCTTGGATCAGGCGACCAAGCACTGGGCAGTGGAACGGCTGCTGCCGGGGCCAGAGATTGAGCTGTGGCCAGGGGTGTTTCACCTCACCTACGTGGAGAATACCGGCGCTGCTTGGAGCCTGTTTGAAGATTCGGCAGAGCTCTTGAAGTGGATCTCGCTGGGGGTGGCGCTGGCGTTGGCGCTGCTGGCCATTCGCGGCGGGATCCTGGGCCGATGGGAACAGGCCGGCTATGGCTTGGTGTGGGCAGGAGCGGTGGGGAACGGCATCGACCGCTTCGTCAACGGCTATGTGGTGGATTTTTTCAATTTGATCTGGATTCGCTTTCCGGTATTCAACGTGGCGGATGTGGCCATCAACCTTGGGGTGGCCTGTCTGCTGATTGGTCTGCTACAGGACAACTCGAAGAAAACGGGATCGACTTCCGCCTCGCCCTGCCTGGAGAAAAAGCCCGGTCGCGACAGCACCCACTTTAAGGATTGACGAGCCGATGAACAGCCTTCAGGGATCCCTTGGGATGCTCAGGCCTTTGGCCAGGGGGATCCCTGGTCAGCTTGAAGGACTCCGTCCCGCTAAAGTGCTCCGCACTGCTATCGCGAGCGCGAATGGCTGGCTTGCTGGGCCACCTGGCAGAAGCGCTCGACATCTGCGGGCAAAGTGTTAAAAGCCGTCACCAGGCGGATTAAGTGGTGACCTTCCCCCAGCCAGCGGTAAAACCGAAACCCCGCCTGCTCCAGGGCCTGGAGAACCGGCTCCGGCAGCTCGATAAAAACCTCATTGGCCTCGGTGGGATATACCAACCTGGCTCCCGGCAGGGATCCCAGTCCCTGAGCCAACTGCTGGGCCATTGCGTTGGCATGGCGGGCATTGCGCAGCCACACCCCATCCTGGAGATAGGCCTGCAATTGGGCAGACAAAAAGCGCATCTTCGAAACCAGATGGCCACTGCGCTTGCGGCGAAACTCAAAATCGCCCACCTGATCTGGATGAAAAAACACCACCGCTTCCGCAGCCCAGGCCCCATTTTTGGTGGCCCCAAAGGACAGCACATCCACCCCCGCTTTCCAGGTCATCTCGGCAGGGGTGCAACCCAAACTAACCAGGGCATTGGCAAAGCGGGCCCCATCCATATGCACCTTAAGGCCAAAGTGATGGGCCAAATCCGCCAAGGATCTGAGCTGCTCCAAGGAGTAGAGGGTGCCGGCCTCGGTGGCTTGGGTCAGGCTGAGGCAGGCAGGTTGTACGTGATGAACCACCCCAAACCCCGCCCGCTCCAGGGCTGCTTTTAAGTTGCCCCAGTCGATACGGCCTTGTTCCCCTGGGATCCCCACCAACTTGGCCCCACCTGTAAACAGCTCTGGCGCTCCACATTCGTCCAGATTGATGTGGGCCTCGGGATGGCAATAAATCGCCCCGTAGGGCGGGGTGAGCACCGAAAGGGCCAGGGCATTGGCAGCAGATCCTGTTGCCACCGGAAACACCGCCACTTCATGCTCGAAGATCTCGGCGAAGAGCCTCTGCACCTGCGCTGTGCATTCGTCCCCTCCATAGGGCATGGCGGATCCCTTGAGGGCCAACAGGGCTTCCATCACCTCAGGACAGGCGCCTGTAACATTGTCGCTGCAAAAGTTCATGGCATGGACAACCCAAGGGATCTCGCCGAGGAAGGGTTAGGGCCGGCTTACTTCGCGCCAACCCAACCGGGATCCTCCAAAGTATCCCAGGCTTGACCTGCCTCTCCCTCAACCGTTTGCAATAGCGGGACAGAGTCCTTTTGGGGATGGGAAGGCGGCTCAGGCTGGTCGCGATAGCGGGACGGAGTCCTTTCGCAATAGCGGGATGGGGTCTTTGCACTCCACCACAACCCCAAAGCGGGCCCCAACCCCAACAACAGGCCCAACCCCGCCGGCGCAACAATGCCGGAGCCCAGGCTCATCAACAGGGCAAAAGCAAAATTAGCTACATAGAGCACCAGCGGCCCCACCAACTGGCGGCGGTCAAGGATGGGTTGATCCTCGCCCCACAGCAGATTGGCCACCGTCATGAAGGCAGCCCCAGTCAGCATCCAACCACCGAAGTTTTGCAGCGGCATACCGAAGAAGGGCCCCGGCTGAAACCACGTCCAAAACGGGATCAAGCCGCGGGTCATGGCCGGATCCAGCACGAAGTCCCAGGCGGTGAGCAGCAGGGCCCCCAACATGATGGCCTCGAAGTGGATCAACCAGTGGCGCTGGGTTTGCAGAGCCACACGCGCCAACAAATAGGACGACAACCCCACATAAAACCAAGACAGAGGGATGGTAAAAGGCACCAACCCGGCAATCTTGTAGCCCAGCCCACTCAGGTAGCCGTAGTTGCCAAAGGGGATCCCAGTGCTGGTACCCAACAGCTCACTGCCCAAGGAAATGCCCACCGCCGGGATCAAAAACATCAACAGGCGCCGCATCCCCAACAGCCGGGATCCCATCAGAGCTGCCGCCAGCGCACCGAACACCATGTAGGCCACGCCGCCATTGCCCATGCTCAAGGAGAAAGCTTGAAGGCCAATGGGGGGCAAACTGGCCACCCACTCAGGATGGGGTACAACCCAGAGCAACCCTGCCAACCCAAAAAGCAAAGACAGAATGTGCAAACCCAGAGCTAAGGCCTCCAGCCGCTGCCAAATCGAGCCAGACAGGGGCAGAACACTTCGCCCAACAGAAGACTGGAAAGGCAGGCTGACGAGAACACCAGAGGACGAGAACCAACGCATGAGAAACTCCCGAAGAGTGGTTAAGCGAAGCCGCTCTGTCTCCTTGCAACCCATACGGCGGCTGAGGGGAAAAGCGGATGGCCCCAAGAGAGAGCCTAAAGCCAAGAACAAGCCCGCTTGCTTGCAGGCCGGCCTACTTGGAATGGCCCTCTGGACGGAGATGTCACTGCCGCTAACGGTGACACTGCTGATATTTTGCTGTCTATTGTATCAATTCGTAAACATCTCGCCCGTTTTTCCCCAGGTCTCCTCCCCGTCTTCGCCGCAGGGATCCCGGGTGGGGGTGTACGCCCAGTTGGCTCGTGCTGTGGAGCGCCAGGACTGGCTTCAGGCCCTGCAGCTGGTGGATCTGTTGCAGCAGCACACGGAAGATCCCGCCCAGCGTCAGGATCTGGAAGACTATCGGCTGGAGCTGGAAAAATATCGTTCTGCTTATGGGGATCCGCCGCCGCCCCAGTGGCCGTTTTTGCACAAGCCCTTTGTTGGGGAATTTCCCGTCACCAACCTCTTCGACCATGACTTGCCTTTGGGGGAGAGGGATGGCAACAGACGGTTTGTGAGTGGGCAAGGCCAAGTTTGGATCCCTGGCCCGCTGCACCCCTGTGGCAAAAGCGATGGCCATGCCGGTTATGACTGGGAGATGCCGGTGGGCACCCCGATCCTGGCCGCTGCCGCCGGACGGGTCACCTTGGCCCGCGAGGAGCCGGAGTTTTTTTGCCCCAGCTTGGGCCGACCGGTCAGGGGGTTGCGGGTGCGCCTTCTGCACGAGCCAGAATTCTCCGATGGGGAGAGAGCAGACAGAAGAACCCTTCCCCGCTGGGAAACCCTCTACGCCCACCTCAGCCAAGTTGGGGTGCAGGAGGGGCAAGTGGTGGCCCCAGGAGAAATCATCGGCCTATCGGGAGATAGCGGCTGTGCCAGCGGGCCCCATCTCCATTTCGAGGTACGTCGCTTCGACAACACCAACTCGGGCCAACCGGCTGCCGTCGATCCCTATGGGTGGTTTGGGTCTGGCCTGGATCCCTGGAGTATTCACCCCCTTGGGGCCGAGAGTCTGTTCCTTTGGCAGGTGGGACAAGCCCCCAGCTTGGGAGCATGCCTCTAACCCCCAAAACCC
>NZ_JANSHV010000126.1:0-13258 GCF_047461775.1 Synechococcus sp. R6-5 | reverse complement strand
CTTATTATTGACTAGAGTCATGCTCTCTAGTCCAAGCTATAGCGGGTCAGGCGCTGCACTTGCTCGGGAGCAAGGCCAAGCTCTTGGGCAATCTGAGCCGACACCTGGTCTGGATCCAGTTGTGGAAATTCAAATTCCAGCTTGCGCAGGTGGGGATTGGTGGTAGTCACCTCCACCTTGGTGTAGCCACGGGAGCGGCGGATCTCCGCCTGAATGGAAAGAATATCCAGAGCCAAGGTGGCTTGTTGCTGGCTGCGAATCGCCAAAGGTTGCTCTAGCCGGCGAGGACGGCTCAGCGCTTGGCCCGTCACCCACTCTCCCCCCGCCACAAAAAGAAGCCCTGCCAAGGGCAGCACCAGCCAAAAATCAAACCCTAGATCTTGCCACCGATGGATTTTGGGCCACCCCACCGTTGTTCTCTCCCTTGCAGAGGGCTATTTCCGTGATCCATCCTAGCCTGGGCAGTGGGAACTGGCCGTCTTGGTCAACGGCGCACAGGACGATGCGAATTTTGCTGGTGGAGGACGACCCGGAACAGTTGGAGCCTTTACAGGCTGCCCTGTCCAAGTGCGGCCACGTGGTTGACTGTGCCAAGGAAGGGGAGATGGCTGCCTGGCTGATGGAGGAGAAAGCCTATGATCTCCTGATTTTGGATTGGATGCTGCCGGGGCCAAGCGGGATCCAGCTCTGTCGGCAATACCGCCAATCGGGGGGATGTGCGCCGGTGCTGATGTTAACTGCCAAAGACGCAACATCGGATGTGGTGCAGGGGTTGGATGCGGGGGCGGACGACTATTTGGTCAAGCCGGTGGATCTGGTGGAGCTGCTGGCACGGGTGCGGGCTTTGGGACGCCGTTCCCCCCAATGGCAAGGAGACAGCCTCAGCCTGGGATCCCTGCACTTGCACTTGGCCAGCCTGACCCTAGAGCGGCAGGGGAGGCAGGTACAGCTTTCGGGCAAGGAGTTTCAATTGATGGAATACCTGATGCGCCATCCCAACCAGGTGCTCAGTCGGGGCCAGATCGAGCAGGCGGTGTGGGAATGGGGCTGTGAGCCGGAGAGCAATGCCGTGGCTGCGTTGGTGCGGCGGTTGCGGCTACGGTTAAAAGAGGTGGAGGCCCAAGATTGGCTGGAATCGGTGTATGGCCAGGGGTACCGGCTGCGCATAGCCTCTCCAGAAGAGAACCCATGAAAGCAGTTTCTAGGGGGGTGGCGATGGAGGTGAAAAGAGCTGAACACAAGCATTCTCTCCCATGGCTGGGCTGGAACTGGGTTTCCCTGGCACACCCCCTTCAGCCGCACCTGGGGCAGAAGGCTGCGACAAGAGGGACGGGATCCCTGGTGTTTCACCACAGCCGCCGTCGCTTGGCCCGCAGCTTTGCCGGGGTCATGGGGGGGATCCTGCTGGTGTTTGCCGCCGTCTTCTACCGCTTGGAAGTGGAGAACCAGTTGCAGGCTTTTGACGAGGAGCTGCAGGTTCAGGCCGGGATCATGGCGGCAGCCATTAAGTACGAGCTGCGCCAGGGGCAGTGGCGGTTGGTGTTGAACGAGGTGCCCTTTTTGGGGGGGAAAACCCAACCCCTCGACCATCACTTGGCCTATGTGCGCTGGTTCGATCCTGCTCCCGGCACCGGAAGGGAAAGCTTGGGATCCCTGCGCCAGTACACGGGATCCCGGCCTCCTCTGGAGCTGTTTGACTTGGATGGCCCGCCTCACCATCTCCAACTGGGTTTCCAAACGGTGGAAGGAGAGAGCGGCTTACTGTTGCGCCAGCTCACGCTGCCGGTGCAGCAGGAGGAAAAGCTACTGGGCTACTTGCAACTGGCGGTGCCCCTGGAACCGCTGCAACTTACCCTGGGTCGCTTGCGCTGGGGGTTGGGGATCGGGATCCCGCTGACGCTGGCGTTGATCGGCGGGGCCGGCTGGATCTTGGGGGGGCTGGCGATGCAGCCGATTCGTCGCTCCTACGAGCAGTTGCAACGCTTCACTGCCGATGCTTCCCACGAGTTGCGCGCCCCCCTGGCCGCCCTGATGAGCAATGCTCAAATGGCTCTGCTGGCCCCGGAACAAGCTCAACCTCGCCTGGAAAAGGTGGTGAGCGGTGCCCGCCGCCTCAGCGTGCTGATCGATACCTTGCTGCAGTTGGCCCGCCAGCAGGGATCCCTGCCCCTGGAGGATCTGCCGCTTCTGAATTTGCGAGCGCTGTTGCAGGAGCTGAGCGAGCAATACCGCCCCCAAGCTGAGGCCCTTGGCCTTCACTGGCAATGCCACCTGCCTGAGACGGATCTTTCTGGGGGTTGGCTTGTGCGGGGGAACGCTGCCCTGCTGCGGCAGGCCATCGAGAACCTACTGCGCAATGCCCTGCAGTACACCCCTGCAGGCGGCACAGTGCAGGTGAGCCTGGAAAGCCAGCGCCAGCGCGCTTACCTCCACGTCAAGGATACAGGCATTGGCATTCCCCCCGAGCATCTGCCCCATCTGTTTGAGCGGTTTTACCGGGTGGATGAAACCCGTGCTCGCCATACGGGTGGGTTCGGTCTGGGCCTGGCCTTGGCCCAGCAGATCGTCACCGCCCATCGGGGATCCCTGCGAGTGGCCAGCCAAGTGGGAGAGGGATCGATATTTACGGTAGAGCTGCCCTTGTCATCTTCACGTCATTTTTCTCCGCCATTCTCAAGATGAGCCGCGATAACCCAAACCGGCTTGTCCTGTCGATTGGAGTCTATGACCAATGACGATTCGTTCCTCTTTTGCTCGCGCTCTGGGTTGTTCTCTGCCGATTTTGGTTCTGCTCACCCCCCTGGTGCTGGGATCCCCGGCGCAAGCCCAGCGGGGCAGACGCTCTGCTCCTGAAGCCACAGCTCCCCTTCAGGTACAGCCAACTTGGCAGCGCCCGCGGGATCTTGAGCGAGCCAGCCGCGATCTGGCTAAGGCGCAGCGACACCTGGCCGAAGCCAGCTTCCTCTCTCAGCGGGGGTCTTCCCCAGAGGCTGCCCGCCTTTTGGAACACGGCCAGGAGAGTTTCACCAACGCCCAAGCCTCACTTGAGGCGGGGAACTTCTTCGCCGCCCGCGAGCAGGCCAAAGCAGCGGAAAACTTAGCCAAAGCAGCCAAAGTTCTCTACGAAGCGGAGCTGGGTTTCATGGGCCGCCCTGGCCGTTCCTTCTTCGAGGCCCCTTTCCGGGCTCAGGAGTACCTCAGCCGGCTGCAAGCGGAGATAGCCTTCGCCAACATCAACTCCGGCAGCGTCTCTGACCTGCAGAATCAAGTGCAGAACCTGTTGGGCGACGTAAGTACGGATCCCAGCAGCTACACCTTCGCCGACTACAGCCGTAGCAAAGCTGCCCGCTACGCCGCCCGCGCTGCCCTACACCTGTTGGCGGCTGAGCGCCTCGGGGGGATGACTACCCTGACCAGGCGCTGATCTGGCCTACCCGGAACTGGGGATAGAGGGGATCCCTGCTGGCTGAGTTTCCGGGGTTAACCCCTCTATCTTCTCTGGCCCCTGCTGGAGTTGGGTTAAAGTGAAAGCCCCCAGAGCGGGGGCTGTTCTTCTCGAATACTGACTGATCGCGTCTTTACATCTCCCTTGGTGTACCTGCGTTTCCTGCACCTGTGGCACTTTCGCAACTACCGGGATCAAGAGATCACCTTTGACGCGCCCAAAACCATCCTGGTGGGGGAGAACGCCCAGGGCAAGACCAACCTGCTGGAAGCGGTGGAGCTGTTGGCCACCTTACGCTCGCGGCGGGCCGCTCGGGATCGGGAGCTGGTATACCAAGAGGAGCGACAAGCCCAGATTGCCGCCACGGTTGAACGGCTGGGGGTGGCCCACGAGCTGGTGATGGAGCTGCGCAGCAGCGGCAGGCGATCCCTGAAGGTGGACGGGCAGGTGCTGCGCCGCCAGGCGGACTTTTTGGGACAGGTGAATGCCGTGGTGTTCTCCAGCCTGGATCTGGAGCTGGTGCGGGGCGCTCCGGAGACGCGGCGCCATTGGTTGGATGGGGTGTTGCTGCAACTGGAGCCGGTTTATCTCGGCCTGGTGGAGCAATATCGCCAGATCCTCAGGCAGCGCAACGCCCTGCTGAAGCAGGATCCCGCGGCTGCTGGCGTTCAGTTCTCGCAGATGGCCTTCTGGGATGCCCAACTGGCCACCACCGGTAGCCGAATTATGCGCCGCCGCGCCCGGCTGCTGCAACGGCTGGAGCCTTTGGCTGCTCACTGGCACCGGGTCATTAGCGGTGGACGGGAAACCCTGACCCTTACCTATCAACCCCAAGTGCCCCTGCCGGATCCCCAGGCCAGCCCCGAAGTGATCCAAGCCCAGTTTTTGGCCGAGATCCGCGCCAAAGCCGCCGCCGAACACTCCCTGGGCAGCTCTCTGGTGGGCCCCCACCGGGACGAGGTGGAGCTGTGCATCAACGGAGCCGCCGCCCGCGCCTATGGATCCCAAGGCCAGCAGCGCACTCTGGTTTTGGCTCTGAAATTGGCGGAGCTGGAGCTGATCGAGCAGGTGGTCAGGGATCCGCCCTTGCTGCTCTTGGACGATGTGCTGGCCGAGCTGGATCTGCACCGGCAAAACCAGCTCTTGGAAGCCATTCAGGAGCGCGTGCAAACCTTGGTTACCACCACCCATCTGGGATCCTTTGACGCCGGCTGGCTCAAAGCCGCCCAAATCCTTCAGGTGCAAGGGGGACAGCTTTTTCCCGACAAAACAGGGGATGGGATCCCGTAGGGCAGGCCGGAGCTCTGGCAGTGAGGGAAACCCTATCTGGGAGGGGGGCTGGGGGTGGTCGCGTCAGCGGCGCCGAGCGCTTGGGCTTTACAGCCGAGCGCGATCCAGGCTGCGGTATTGAATCGCTTCGGCAATGTGGGTGGGGGCAATGGCCTCCGCGCCCTCGAGATCGGCGATGGTGCGGGCCACCTTGAGGATGCGGTCGCTCCCCCGCGCAGACAGGGCCAACTTTTGGATGGCGCTTTCCAAGAGCTTGCGACAGGGATCCGAAAGGGAGCACCACTGCCGCAGGTGGCGGGATTGCATCTGGGCGTTGCAGTGGATCCCAGGCTCGTTTTGAAAGCGCTGCCGCTGCCGTTGTCGTGCCCGCTCCACCCGCCGCTGCACCGCTTGGGAAGATTCGCCGCCCTGGGCGCGGACAATTTCTTCCGGCTTAAGGCGGTTGACCCGCACCTGCAGGTCGATGCGATCCAGCAGCGGGCCGGAGAGCTTGGACCAGTAGCGCTCCCGCTGTTGCGGCGTACAGGTGCAGGGGTGAACGGGATCCCCGTAAAAGCCGCAGGGACAGGGGTTGGTGGAGGCCACCAGGGTGGTTTGGGCGGGAAACTCCAGGGAAACGCGGGCGCGGGAGATGGTAACCTTGCCGTCTTCCAGGGGTTGGCGCAGCACCTCTAACACCTCCCGCCGGAACTCCGTCAGCTCATCCAGGTAGAGGATGCCATGGTGGGCCAGCGAGATCTCGCCGGGTTTGGGGTAGGATCCCCCACCTACCAAGGCCACTGCCGAAGCCGAGTGATGAGGCGCGCGAAAGGGCCGCTGGGTGATCAAGGCGGTTTGTCCACCCAGGTGGAGATTTTGCCGCAACAGGCCGGCTGCCGAGTAGATGCGGGTGATCTCCAACATCTCTTCCCACTGCAACTGGGGCAAAATGCCGGGCAGTCGCCGGGCCAACATGGTTTTGCCCGCCCCAGGGCTGCCCACCAGCAACAAGTTGTGCCCACCTGCCGCCGCTATCTCCAAGGCCCGCCGGGCGTGTTCTTGTCCTTTTACGTCCGCCAAGTCCAGAGGGGATTCCCAATTGGCCGACACCATCTGTTGCGGTTGGATCTGGATCGGCTTAACCCCGTTCGGGTGCTGCAGCCAGTTCACCACCGCCGCCAAGGAAGGCAACCCATACACTTGGATCCCTTGCACCACCGCTCCTTCCGGCCCATTTTCCTGGGGTACCACCAGGCGGCGGATCCCCATCTCGGCAGCGCTGGCGGCAATAGGCAGAACCCCGGCCACCGGGCGTAGGGTGCCGTCTAGGGCCAATTCCCCCACCATCAGGGTGTTGGCCAGAGCTTCCCCCTCGATCACCCCGGAGGCCGCCAAGATCCCAATGGCGATGGGCAGATCGAAGCTGGGGCCCTCTTTGCGCAGATCGGCAGGGGCCAAGTTGACGATGATCCGCCGCTGGGGTAAAGCAAAGCCGGAGTTCTTGATCGCCGCCCGCACTCGCTCTTTGGCCTCCTGAACGGCAGTATCGGGCAGTCCCACCAAGGTGATCTGGGGCAAGCCACCGCCCACATCCACCTCCACCGTAACCTGCACGGCCCGGAGTCCCAGCAGAGCGGCAGCAGTGACTTGGGCAAACAAAGAGAGCGCCTCCGCCAAAGATAAGTAAAGATCTCAACTCATCCTGGCAGAAGTTTTGGCCGACGCATCCCCCCTCCCCCTTAGCTGCATTTCCAAGAGGAGAATGTTACAAATTGCTACGCGACGCTTCCGTGAACGTTGAGAAGCCTTCCCGCCCAAAGTGCTCCCTGCTGTCTTCGATAAGGATAGGATAGGATCGCGTGGAAATTACGCATGGATTGGCGGGATCCCTCTCCGAGCCAAAGCTGTTCTATGTGCTGGGGGGGATAGGCGTCTGGCAAGGATTGGGAAGGCTGCCTGCGTCAACTTATTCGAGGGTTCAAGATATCCACAAACGCAAGCGGGCGGAGGAGGATCCCAATATCTTGAGGTGGTGGCTCAGATCTTGCAGGATATGGCTCAGGTTTTCCCTGCCCCCACCGTGGAGGAGGCGCGCCAGCCCTTGCAAACCCAGACCTTTCAACTGGTGATCCTGGATCTGAACTGGCCAGATGGCTTGGGTTCAGATCTGTTGCCACTGCTGCATAAGGTCTCCGGCCTGCTGACGCGAACGGTGAGCAGCACGCCGGTCATGGTGTTTTCTGCCCAAGATAGGGGCTCAGAGGTGTGTACAGCAGGGATCCAGGCCACTCTGGTCAAGGCCCACACCTCCAATCCAGATTTTCTCAACACCATTCGCGCTTTGGTGGGGGAGAAAAGCAGGTGTGTCCTTCTGCAGAGGGGCAACCCCCATCTTTGTTGCTATGCCTACGGCACCTTGGCGGGAACCGCAACGCTGACGCGACAGGAGGCTGATCCCGGTGGTCTTTCCTGCTTCTGAACCTTCTTTTGGTCTTCCTTATCGCTACGCGACGCTTCTGCCAACGGGCTCTAATCACGTTAGCGAGACGGAGTCCTTGCGCAGCCCTGAGTTCGACAATCTGGACGATCTTGGGAAGCAGGTGCAGCAGTTTGCCCAACGCTACCGGGGGCAGGTGGCGCAACTCAGCCCGCCGGAGCTGGCGGTGGCACTGCAGGAGTTGGCCGAGCTGACGCAAAGGATGCAAGGGATCCCAACTGCCGACTCGGCAGAGGCAGCTTGGCAGAGGCTGGAGCGGATCATCGCCTTACAAAGCCAACTGCTGTTTTTCCTCCTGGAGTTGCAATCCCTGCCTGCCGTTGCTGCTGGTGGCCCGGAGGAAGGTGTTCCCCACGAGGGTCAGGATGGTGCTATGCCTACGGCACCCTGTCGGGAACTGCACCGCTGGCACGAACGCCTAGTCGATGCCCACGTCGAGCCTGAGCTGCAACCCTTTCGCCAATTCCTGTGTCGCCTTCTTCAAAGGACTCCGTCCCCCTGGCACGAACAGCAGAGTCACCAACAGCTTGAGCCTCTGGAGCGCCTGCTCCACCAACAGTACTTAACAGGAAGGTTGGCTTGGCGGCAGTTGTGGCAAGTGACCCTGAACTCGCCTGCCGCGCTCCCAGATCACACCCTTGTCCAGCTAGGAACTCCGTCCCACTGGCGCGAACAGAGCTTACCAACCCACGCCAGCGCCGAAATCCGTTGGGCTGCCTATCAGCGGCTGGGCCAACACCTGGAGGCCCATGCAGATCTGGGTGGGTTTATCCTCAGCACCCTGATCCGCGACCACCTGTGGGAGGCCCAATGGCGGGGCTATGACTCTGCTGCCGACCTGTATCTGGCCCGCCAGGGCCTGACTCAGACCTTTTTGGAGAACCTATTGGAAGGGATCCGCGATCGGTTTGACCTGTTCCAGCACTATTACCGCCTCAAAAGCAGAACAATGGGACGTTCCATTCGCATCTGCGATCTGCATGCGCCCTGGGGGGATCCCGTGCCGCCCCTGACCTCTGCTGAGGCCACCTCTCTAATCTGGGCAGCCCTGCAGGACTTCTGCCCCGAGTGTGCGGCCCAGGCCAAACCCTGGCTGCTAGAAGTCGGCTCGGCAATCGAGGCAGACAAGCCCAATCGCGCAGCGGGCGCAGCCTTTCGCCCCGGCGAAACGGAGTTCTCGCCCAGGTCGGGAGAAACGGGATCCGGCGGGAGCGAGCTCCTGTTGAAGGTTCTTGCTATCATCAGCCAGCGGCTCCGGCCTGAGGATCCCCAAGTTTGGCTGGATCTGGAGGAGATGCAGGGGAGTTCCGCACTGCTGCCGCGAGCGTGGGGGGTGCAGGCTCACACCGTCTTTTTGCAGCAAATACTCCTGGATCACCTGGTTGCCTCAGCAGTGGGATCCCCTCGCATGGGCAGGCCTGCTCTTTACGACCCAGAGGGGCAAACTGCTCCGCAGCGCTGGCGGGAACGCTCCGGCAGCCTCCAGTTGGCCCAGGCCCTGTTGATACACCATTTGGAAGCCCAGTTGCAGGCGGTGTTTTACCAGAGCTTGATCAGTCGGCTGGAGCTGATTCTCTATCGGTCGGGGCTCCCCGCATGGGAAAATGTGGCAACCTATCCTCTTTGGGTGAGCGAAGAGTGGTTGAAGCTGTGTCAAGAGCTGTGCGGAGATGCGGTGGAACTGTTGCCGGAACACCAGTTTTACTGGGTGGGGATGCCGGAGCTGTTTCTCCACCCCTTTAGTGCCTATCAGGCTAGCCTTGCCAGCCTGGTGGCCTTGGCCTGTCACCGCCGCTATCACAGTTCTCCGCGCAACTTTCTGCCCCACTACCTCCGTTGGTTGGCCAGCCCGCCCGGATCCCTGACTTTGGAAGAAACCACCCAGATGCTGCAGGCGGATCTGAGCGACCCAGAGGGAGTGTTGCAGGCGCTGGAGGAGCTGGAGCATTGGATCGAGACGCTAGAAAAGCTGCTGGAAGAGGATCCGGATCGCTGACCCACCCTTGTTCTCTTGGACGTAGGCATGCCCTGCGGCGGGAAGATCCTGCGCCCGACTCCTGCGAACCCACCCCAGCGGAGCCAGCCGTTAAAGCGCGTCCCTTCCTGAAATGGGCAGGGGGGAAAGGGCAACTGCTCAGCCAATACGAACCCTTTTTCCCTCGCACCTGGAACACCTATCACGAGCCCTTTTTGGGGGGTGGAGCGGTCTTTTTTCATCTGGCCCAAGGGATCCCATCGGGTTCTCGACACTTTGTTTTGTCGGATATCAACCCTGAGCTGGTAAACGTGTATTGCTGCGTGCGGGATCAGGTGGAGGAGATCATTGCCCTGCTCAGCCACCACCAAGCCCACCACAGCCGGGATTATTACTACACCATCCGCGCGGCTCGATTTGAAGATCCGGCGCAACGGGCTGCCCGCCTGCTGTACTTGAACAAAACCTGTTTCAACGGCCTCTACCGAGAGAACTCGCGGGGAGAGTTCAATGTTCCTTTGGGCCGTTACCGCAATCCCCGCATTTGCGACGCGGAGAACCTACGGGCTGTGGCACGGGTTTTACAAGGCGTGGAGATCGCGGTGCAGCCGTTTTGGCAGGTGCTCGAACGAGCCAAACCCGGGGATTTCGTCTATTTGGATCCCCCTTACCATCCCCTTTCTGCCAGCAGCAGCTTCACCGCCTACAGCCGGTTTGCCTTCGGCGAAGCGGAACAGATCCGCCTGCGAGAAGTGTTTGGAACATTGGCCGACCGAGGCGTGCAGGTGCTGCTCTCCAATTCCGATTGCCCCTTTGTGCGGGAACTGTACCGGGATTACCCCATCCAGACCATCTCTGCCAGCCGTGCCATCAACGCCCAGGGCCACAAACGCGGTCCCATCACCGAGGTCTTGGTGCTGAGCCATCCCAGCCTGGCCACCGCCTGCAGTGGGCCGGAAGGGATCCCGTTTTGCCCCAGAACCGTCTAAGGTGGACGCGATAGCGGTGCGGAGCACAATGGATGAGCAGGTCGAGATCCGAGGCGGGATCTTGAGCTTGGACACAGTGAGACCACGGGGACAACAGCGCATGGATCCACGAGAAATTGAGGCATTGGTACGGGCTGCCCTACCCGGCGCAAGGGTGCAGGTGGAAGACACTGTCGGCGATGGCCACCATTTCCAGGCCATTGTGGTGGCGGAACAATTCCAGGGCTTGCCCCTGATCAAACAGCACCGGCTGGTGAATGAGGCCCTGAAAGCCTACCTGCAGGATGGCCGCCTACATGCTTTAGCCCTGCGCACCTTTACCCCCGCTCAGTGGGAGCAACTCCAGGGGCCGGATGGCTGATCGCGACAGCAGGACAGAGTCCCCTTGAGCCAAGAGGGTCATTTCCGGTCGCGCTGGGCATCGCCTCGATTCCCGGCTCCTCTCTTCCTTTGGGAAAGGGGCTGGAGCTGTCGCAAACGGGAATCCTCAAGGGATCGCCTCAAAGCAGCTTGCAATAGCCATAACTCACCTCTAACCAAAGCTGATCCGGAGCAGGGAGAAATCATCCTCAAAGTCCGTCCGCCCCTGAAAGGATTGGGCCTGATGGATCACCTGATCCAAACTATTGCCAGCGCCCTTGCTCAGCAGGGCTATCAAACTGTTCAGCCCCCAGATTTCTCTCTGGGGGTTTATGACTTCGTAAACTCCATCGCTGAACAGGTAGAGATGGCTGTTCTCGGGGATCCGCACCTGATCCCTTTGAAAAGTGAGGTCGGGCAAAATGCCAATGGGCAAGTTGGCAGTCTTCAGCAGGAGCGAATCCTGACCCTGGATGAGCAGGGCAGGTGGGTGGCCGGCACTGGCAAAAGAGAGCAGACGGGATCCCGGCTGATAAACCCCATACCAAAGGGTGAAGTACATCTCATGGTGGGATCCCATTTGAAAAGAGTGGTTGAGGGCGCGCAAGACCGCGTCCGGCTGGCGGGGATCGGCATCGGCCAAGCCTTGAGTGCGCAACTGGTTCATCACCGACACCGACAACAGAGCGGATCCCACCCCATGCCCCGACACATCCAGCAGATAGATGGCCAGGTGCTCCTCATCCAGCCAATGATAGTTAAACGAATCTCCCCCCAATTCCTGGGAGGGTAAAAAGCGCCACTCGAGGGTCACTTTGCAGTCGGGAAAATAGGCCGGCTCCGGCAGGAGAGAACGCACATAGCTGGCCGCCTCGGCCAATTCTGCCCGTAACCTGGCCGTTTGCTGCTGCAGGTCATAGCTGAGCTGGTGCAAGCGTAATCCGGCTCGCACACGTGCCCGCAACTCATTGGGGTCGATGGGCTTGCTTAGAAACTCATCTGCTCCGGCATCCAGGCCCTGGATGCGGTCTTCCACCTCAGTGCGGGCGGTGAGCAAAATAAAAAACGTCGTGGAAAACTTGGGATCGGCTTTGATGCGTCGGCAAACCTCCAGCCCATCCATGTCCGGCATCATCCAGTCACAGATGATCAGCCCCGGCACCAGCAGGTGGGCTTGCTCCAGCCCCTCGGAACCGTTGCTGGCCATCTCCACGGTGTAGCCCTGTCGTTCCAGGGATCGCTTCAACACCAGCCGAATCGTCGGATCGTCGTCAACAATCAAAATGGTCGTCATGACCGCTGCACCCCAATCCCAAAGTCAAAACGCATTCAAACCCAACTCCAGCCCGATATCCCATACCGATAGGCAGACCTCTCATCCTAGCTTAGGGGTTGCAGCAGGAAAACCGGCTCGGCAAGCAGTTCACGACAAAGGGGTGAAGCCTCAACAGCTTCATCCATCGGAGCTGAAGGTGCGTATCACTTCGGGGATCCCCAAAACCGTGGTTGCACGCTACCCAAAAGCTAACCGTTTCCAGATACTGGTGGCGGGAGACAATTCGAGGCAGATTCTGGGCAGATTCTTCTTGAGAGACTTTCATTGGATACAGAGATACAGATCACACTCATCCATCCTTCGCCGACTTAGAGTGAACGTTAAGATTCAATAGCCTTTACCGCATGAGCACATCTCCCCCATCCTTATCCCCTTCCGCCGTTCAGGATTCGCGGGCGAGCTTGCCTCCGGGACCTAGCGAAGCTCACAGGGGAGAAATTCGGCTGGAGGACTTGGACGAGAAGCAATTGTTGGCCTCCCTATCGTCGGTGGTGTTAAACCCGGCAGCTTGGAGTTGCTTCAGCGTCAGCGAAACCAGCCGCCTGCTACGCCCCCTGCAAATCTGCCCCGACTTGACAGGAACTCCCGTTCTCTCCCCAGGGGCCACTGCCGAAGTGGTCTATAAGTTCCTGCTGAGCGATGGTCGGATCGGGACTATGAAGGGGCTGATCTCCATCGAAGACTTCCGCAGCGAGCGGCTGCGCTCTGTTTACGATCAGCTTCACATCGAAAAGGTTATCCCGGCCTTCACCGAGTCGGTTGTGGTGCAGATTATCGATCATTTAAAACCGATTTTTGCCCGCGACTTGGATGAGCTGCTTTGGCAAGAAAGCTTTTACTTCACCCCTCAGGATCTGCGCCAGCAGGAGTTTCTGTTGCGTGGCCTGCGGCCCGAGGCGATCCCACGCAGCTTTCGGCCTCACCTGCAGAGGGTCTACACCCAGATTATGAGGGTGTGCCGCAGCTTGCCCAACATCGCTTTCCAACTGTGTCTGCGGGCCTACTTAGAGTACAACGAGGTCAAGAACAGGCATCTGCTGGCGCTTCTACTCAGCAAGTATTTTTACACGCTCTACCGCATTGGTGGGTTGGACGGTTGGGAAAGTGGGGATCCGGTGGAGCTGGGATCCCTGCGCTCTGCCAGTGGGCGAGTTCGTCTCCAGGCTCTTTCTCGCCTCTTAACCCTGAACAATGACAGCGACGCTCCCCTGGTGGGGATTGGGGGCACCGGGCCGGGGGGCAGCTATTTCAGCGGGGAACGGGAGCCTGCCGGCGTTGAGATGGTGAGCTCGGAGGAGATTGAAAAGCTGCGGCAAGATGTGGAGGTGGCCCGCGGCCAGATCGCCGAGGCCCAGCAATTGGTGGCCCAATATCAGGAGGAGAAAAA
>NZ_JANSHV010000125.1:0-772 GCF_047461775.1 Synechococcus sp. R6-5 | reverse complement strand
CGGGAGGCCCTCGAAGACCTGCGCGATCACGCTCCCAAGCCCTATTTGCGCGAACGGGCGGCGGCATTACTGCTCATCGCGTCCGGCGTACCGCCTGCCGTCGTGGCCCGCGAACGCTTGCTGCGTCCGCGCCATCCGGAAACCGTCTCTCTCTGGCTGAATCGCTGGGAAGCCGAGGGCATCGATAGCCTCCCCATCCGGGACGGACGCGGGCGCAAGCCCGCTTTTTCCCCCTGACCACCATGACCCCGAGACGGCGGCGACTGAGGTGGAGCATCTGGTCCGCCGTGACCCGCGGCAGTGTGGGCTGACCCAGACGCGCTGGACCCTGGACGCCATCCGCAGCCAGTTGGCGTGGGGGCGCGACGCCTCGCTGAGCGGGATCGCCCGTATCCTGGATCGGTTGGGCATCACCTGGCAGCGCGCCCGCAGTCATGTGCATAGCCCTGATCCCCACTATCAGGCCAAACTGCAGGAGATTGCGGACGTGGTGGAGTATGCACGCGCGCATCCCAACCAGGTGGTGACCGTGTATCTGGATGAAGTCACGGTCACCCGGCAACCGACCCTGGCCAACGGGTATGGACGGGCGGGCGCCGATCAGGTGCGGGCGGAACGGAGTCTGGCGACCGATTGCGAACTGCGCATCGTGGGCAGTTTGGACGTTGTGACGGGCCAGGTGGTCACCCGGCGGGCGAAGACGATTGGCCTGGCGACGCTGGCGCCGTTCTTCCCGGACCGGCGCGCTGCCTATCCTGAGGCTGAGCGCATC
>NZ_JANSHV010000124.1:0-8113 GCF_047461775.1 Synechococcus sp. R6-5 | reverse complement strand
GTCCTTTCGCGTCAGCGGGACGGAGTTCCATCCTGTAGGCCGTCGGCGGTTGGCCCAGGTGTTGGTGCTGGGCAGCGGGCTGATGCTGCTTTTGGGTTGGGGAGAAGTGCTGTGGGGATGGCAGGGGCACTTCTTCTTGGGGCCGGTTTGGATTACGGGGGTTGCCGGGGGAGAGCGACCGGCGGCAGCCTTCACTTCCCCCAATACGCTGGCCATCTACCTGGTGATCCACCTGTGCTTGGCAGCAGGGCTGTGGCTGGATCAGGCCGACAAAGACTGGCCGAGGGTGGTAGGGCTGGGAGCTGTGTTGGGGCTGGGATCCCTCTTGTTGCTGCTGACGGCCTCTCGCAACGGCTGGGGAGTGGGGGGGCTGGCGCTGGTGATAGGGCTGGCCCTACGGCGCTGTTGGTGGGGGATCGGGATCTTGGCCGGTCTGGGATTGGCCGGTTTGGCCGCTGCTTGGGATTGGCCGGGCTGGCGGGCCGTAGTGCCCCGATTGATTTGGAGCCGTCTGGCAGACACCTTCGATCCTCAAGCGCTCTACTTTAGTTCCACCGCCAACCGGCTGGATGCTTGGCAATTCGCCCTGCAGATGGTGCAGGAGCGGCCCTTGACCGGTTGGGGCTGGCAAAGCTTTGCCGCTCTTTACAATGCTCAAGATCCGCCGGAGCTGCTGGGCCATTGCCACAATTTGTACCTGCACCTGGCGGCTGAGGGTGGGATCCCGCTGTTGCTGGGCCATCTGATCCTGTGGGGCTGGATTTTGGCGCGGGGATGGCAAGCTTGGCGGCGCTCGCAAGAAAGCGTCCTGTTGGGGATGCTGCTGGCCTTGACGGCATTTTTTGCCTCAGGGCTTTTGGACGTGGTGATGTTGGATGGCCGCATTCACCTGCTGGTAACCTTACTCTTGGGGGCAGTTTGGGGAGCCAGCCTTGAGCGGCAAAGGGACTCCATCTCCGGCAAAGAGCAAGCCCAGAGAGGTTACCGTTGAGTGCTGCAATGGGATATCCCTTAGCTGGCAGTGAGCCCGGAGTCCATCAGTTGCTCACCGATTTTTGCGACGCGGAAGCAAGCTACAGCCAAGGGGCAGTTTACCTGTAGAGGGTCTTTGCGGTGAACCTGTACCGAGATGTGTTGTGGCCTCTGCTTTTTTCTGGGCTGAGAGCCGACCCGGAAGCGGTCAAGATGGGCCTGCTGCGCGCCTTGCATTGGATCGATGCCACCCAGGCCACCGGGATCCTATCGGCTCTGGAGCGACTGTTTTGCTACCGGGATCCCCGGCTAGCGGTGTCGCTGTGGGGCCTTACCTTTCCCAATCCCCTTGGATTGGCTGCGGGCTTCGACAAAGATGGCCTGGCTCTGGGCGTCTGGCCCAGCCTAGGATTTGGTTTTGTAGAGGTGGGCACCATCACTCCTCAGCCCCAACCGGGCAACCCCAAACCTCGCCTGTTTCAACTGCCCCAAGATCGCGCCGCCCTCAACCGCATGGGCTTTAACAACCAAGGGGCGGCGGCTCTGGCGGAACGGTTGCGCCGGCTACAGCAACGTCCCATCCCCATTGGAATTAACCTGGGCAAAGCCAAAATCACCCCTCTGGAAGAAGCGGCTGCCGATTACCTGGCCAGCTTCCAGCTGCTCCAGGAGCTGGGGGACTACTTTGTGGTCAACGTCAGCTCCCCCAACACGCCGGGGCTGCGATCCCTGCAAGCTGCTGAGCAACTGGAGCCCATCCTATCTGCCTTACAGCAGGAAAATCAGAAGCGAAAACCCCTCCTGGTGAAGATCGCTCCCGATCTGGACTGGCCCGACATTGACAGCATCCTGGAGCTGGCCCAAGACCATCAACTGGCCGGGATCGTGGCCACCAACACCACCCTCCGCCGCGATAACCTGAAAACCCGTTTCCTGCCTGGCCGCGGGATCCCCTTCGCACCAGCGGAGTCTAGGCCAATCCTTGCAGAAGCCGGCGGGATCAGCGGTGCCCCCTTGCGGGAGCGTTCCACCCAAGTCATCCGCTACATCCACCGCTCCACCCAAGGAAAATTGCCCATCATCGGAGTGGGGGGCATCTTCACCTTGGCCGACGCCTTGGAGAAACTGGAAGCGGGAGCCAGCCTGCTGCAGGTCTACACCGGCTGGGTTTACGAAGGGCCGGGTATGGTGCCGCAATTGCTCCGAGGCCTAGCCCGCTCTTCTCCCCCCAGCCCTGATGTTACACTTCCCCCAGAGAATACCCCTGTGGGTCAGATCCAGGCGTAAGATCGTTAGGGATCCCTGAGGAAGCTTGCCGGTGAACCTGCTGCAACACCTCTTCAAAACCCCCCATCCGGTCATTGGGGTGGTTCATTTGTTGCCGCTGCCCACCTCACCCCGCTGGGGGGGGGACTTGGAATGGGTGATCGCTCAGGCAGAACAGGCAGCTACTGCCCTGGCTGCAGGGGGAGTAGATGGGATCCTCGTCGAGAACTTTTACGATGCCCCCTTTGCCAAGGATCGGGTGGACGCAGCGGTGGTCAGCGCCATGACCGTCATCGTCCAGCGGCTGAAAACCCTGGTCTCGCTGCCGGTCGGGATCAACGTCTTGCGCAACGATGGCTGCAGTGCTCTGGCAATTGCCGCCTGCGTGGGGGCGCAGTTCATCCGGGTGAATGTGCTCTGCGGGGCGATGGTGACCGACCAAGGCATTATCGAGGGGAATGCCTACCGCCTGCTGCGCTATCGCCGGGAGCTGGGGGCTAATATCAAGATTTTTGCCGATGTGCTGGTGAAACACGCTCAACCCCTAAGTCCCATCAGCCTGGATGCGGCCATCACCGACACGGTGGAGCGCGGCCTGGCCGATGCCATCATCCTTTCCGGCTGGGCCACCGGCAAGCCACCCCTGCTCGAGGAGCTGGAGCTGGCCCGCAAAGTTGCTCCTCAGGTGCCGCTGCTCATCGGCTCGGGGGCTACTGCTGAAAACATCGGCAGCCTGATCCGGCGGGCAGATGGAGTAATTGTGGCCAGTTCTCTGAAGCGGTCTTCCCGTTCCGCAGGCATGCCGGCAGGCTATTGATCCCTTTCCCATGATCGACCCGATTCGGGTGCGGCAGTTTGTGGAAGCACTGCACCTTGGGATCCGCGAGCGGGTCTCCAACCATGCTTATTTGGCCGCTCCCGGTTCTGGTTCCAACTAGCTGTTGGCGCTAAGATTGGGATCCGACTACAATGGGCGATCCCTCTTTAGCTATGCCATCCCTTGATCTGGAGGGCTTGGATTCTGTATACCACCCTTCTGGTTCAGCAGAAGAAACCTTTTGGAGCTCTGTTCCGGCCCGGACTCCCCGCATTTGGGTTGTCGATGATGACCCAGTAGTCCGTCGCTATATTGTCGATGCTCTCAAAGGCTCTCAGTACTACGTGGAAAGCTGGGAAAGCGCCCGAGCAGCTTGGGATTCCTTGCAAAGCTTGGAAGAGAGCGAGTGGCCCGACATGGTGATCTGCGACTGGGTCATGCCTGAGATGTCGGGGGTAGAGTTCTGTTGCCGTCTCAAGGGATCCGCAGCAGGGCAGTTCGTCTATTTCATTTTGCTCACGTCCCGTTCTGAAGTTGAGGCTCGGGTAGAGGGGCTGGATGCGGGGGCGGATGAATTCATCACCAAGCCGGTCGATCCCGAGGAGCTGCGAGCGCGGGTGCGGGCAGGGCTGCGCCTCCAGCGGCTCACCCAAGCTTTGGCCCAGGCCAACCGGCAGTTGCGAGCCCGCAACGAGCTGTTGGAGTCTTTGTCTTTGACGGATCCCTTGACCGGGGCGTTGAACCGGCGAGCTCTGGATCAGGCGCTGCCCCATTTGCTCAAGCAGGTGGGAGCCCGCGGGGAAGCTCGCTACCGCTATCTCTGCCTGCTGATGATGGATGTAGATCACTTTAAGCAAATCAACGACAGCCACGGCCACTACATTGGCGACTGTGTGCTGCAGGCCATCGTCGGGCGGCTGCAAAATCAACTGCGGCCCTCCAGCCTGCTCTACCGCTATGGTGGGGAAGAATTTGTTTGCCTTACGCCCGGACTTAGCCCCTCTCGCTGTGGTCGCTACGCAGAGTCTCTGCGGCAGGCTATCGCCAAACGGCCAATTGACATCTCCCCCAAGCGCAGCCTACCTGTTACCATCAGCATCGGTGGGGTCGTGCTCAGCGAAGACTACCGCCTGGAGCCGGAAGCTGCCTTGCAGCAGGCGGATAGCGCGCTCTACCAGGCCAAGCAGGCAGGGCGCAACCGAGTTCACATCCTCATCCCGACTCCAGGGGTTTATCTGCCCTCTTCCAGCGGATAGCCAGAGGCCACCGCCAAGGCTTCCAGAGAGCGAACGCCTGTGTAGGTGCGGCCATTGATGATCCAGGTGGGATAGCTGGTGATCCCCGCTTCTGTACATTCTCGAGCTTGGGGAGTGCCGGGGCCGTTGGGGGAGCACTCCACGTAGGGCACTTGGTCGAAAGCTGCCCCGAACAGCTCTTTCTGATCTTGACAATGGGGGCACCAATAGGCCCCGTACATAGTGCCGCCGATCTGCCGCAGGTGGGCTGCTAACCCTACCGCCAGGGGGCTAGGCGGGGGAACTTGGTTGGCGTACACCCCAATCGTGGTCACCAATGTGAGAAAGGCCACCAGAATGTAGCTGAAGGCCAGCTTGCCCCCATCCAGCCAGCGGTGGCCCAGCACGGTCACCAGCCATAGCCCTGCCACCAAGATGATCGCGGTGGTGCAGTACATGCAGAATTGCCGTAGCACTGCCACCATCAGGTAAAGCATGTACATCTCAAAGGCGGTCATGGCGGAAACCAAGCCAAACAGGGCCGACCAGCGCCACCGCTTCACCAATGGGAGCCCATCCGGCAGCACCGCCAGCGCCAAGACTCCCAGAAACCCCAGCAGGCCAACAGCCGCGGTCGGGATCCCCAAAAACTCTGCCCAACGGCTGGAGAGCACCAGGTCACACCCTCCATCCCCAGTGCAGAAGGCGGCGGGCTGCTCCGTCAGCTTGGTGTAGGTGAGATAGGCCGTCAACAGGGATCCCAGGCTGGCCAAGATCGCCAAGATCAGACGGGAATGGCGCTGCAGCCAGGTCTCTTCTTGGGCTTTGAGTTTGAGATAAGAAGCCATGGAGTTTCAGGGGTTTCAGCAGTTGGACACCCCCGATTATAGTGGGGTGGAGCTGGGCTCGTCCGTGGGATCCGACGCAGAAGAGCGCACCTGGGCGGCAAACCTGTCTCCCAGCGGATCCAGCTCCCATAGGGATCCCAGTTTGGAGTCGGAGATAGGCCGGTCGCAGAGGCCCCAACGGCGGCGGAAGTAACGGGCCAGATCTTTTTCTGCCAGGGCCAGGTAGACCGGGCGACCATGAGGGCAAGTGTGGGGATTGGCGGTGCGCTGCCAAGCTTCCAACAGCTTTTGCATCTGCTCCAAGGTCAGCGGGATCCCATTGCGCAAGGCCCCTCGACAGGCCACCGCCACCTGGGCTGCCTGCACATCTTGACAACGGCTGAGCTCTAGCAGGGATCCCTGCACCTCTTCTGGATCTTCCGACTCCAAAGCCAAAGGGAGGCGTCGAATGAGATGGGTATTGGGGCCGAAGGGTTCCGGCTCCAGCCCCAACTGCTCCAACCGCTCCAGGGCTTGGGGCGATAGTCCTTGCAGCGTTACGGGCGTCGCCGGTGCCACCAGTTGCCAATGCTGCTGGATGTACTCATAGCGAACTCGCTCGTGGGCCAGGTGTTGCTCCACCAGCCATAACCCCTGGGGGTGCTCTGCCAAGATGTAGGTCCGATGCAGTTGGGCCAGCGCCTTGAGGGGGGGCAGGAGAGAAGTTGGGCGGTCAGAGGGAGGAAAACGGCTCTGGAGATCGGGCGAGACTCGATAGACCACCTTGGCCTCGCTGGCCCGGATCAGATGCACAGAGCGGCGGCTGGCTTGCCCGGATCCCAATTGCAGAAGGGAGTGCAGGTGTTGGCGCAACTGCTCCTGGCGGGCCGTCAGATTCTCCAGGTAGAGCTCGCTTTTGGCAGGATGACGGTTCCAATCCACCTGCTCTGGGGGCAGGCGCAGGTGAACAACCACCAGTGGATGACGGTGGCGAGGCAACGCGTGGTGAAAAACCGACTGGATCAGCCGTTGCCAGTCGGGCATCTGCACAAACCGTCCGTTTACGGCCACACGGATCCAATCGGGGTGGGGGCGATGCAGGCGATCCGGCAGGCCCAGCACCACTTCCCAATCGCTATCTCCATCCTGGATCCGCCGATAGCGCAGATCCGTGGGATCCAACTGCGGCAACACCTGCAGCAGCAGATCTTGCAGAGATTTTCCCGGCCAGAGGCTGAGCAGCAATTGCCCTTCCTGATGCACCTGCCAACTGACCCAGGGATGGGCTAGGGCTGCATTCTGCACCAGGGTTAGGAGCGGGCGAGTTTGGGGCAAAGCCCGACGGCGCAGAGGCCAGTCGGCAAACAAATCCGCAACCGTGACCACCGTTCCCAAGGCAGTGGCTGCCGGCTGCTTGTGGATCAGCTCCCCCTGTCGGTCGTAGGCGGCCAGCCAGCCGTGAGCATCGTCAGCGTGGCGGGTTTGGATAGCTAGGGATCCCAAGCGGGCTAGGCTGTGCAGGGCTTCCCCACGAAATCCCAGGCTGCGACCTTCCAGTTTGCTGGTGGTATGGCGGCGGGCCACCTGCTCCAGCTCCGAGGCCGGGATGCCGTGGCCGTTATCCCCCACCCGCACCTGCCAGCGAGTCGGCCAGATCTCCACTTGAATGCGGGTGGCCTGGGCATCGAGGGCATTTTCCAGCAATTCCCGCAGAGCAGCCCCCAGAGAGTCGATCACCTCTCCTGCCGCCATACGGGCAATCCGTTCTGGAGTCAGGGGTTGGATCTGGAACATGACACCCATCCTGCCAATCTGAGGGTCAGGGGCCAACAGAGCCTTAGCTTAACCTTCTCTTGCGGTTTCTGCGGCGGGCAACAGGAGCCTTGCACGCTCTAACCGGTTGAGGTCTGCAGAGGGGGGAAGTGCGCTCGATTTTCCGCTGGCCATTTCTACCGATTCGTTCCAAAGAGGCAATCAAAGCCAGATAAGATTTACATAGGAATAACTTTCATGCTACTGAGGATTTGGCCTCTTCTGATTTTTTGGGTTTCCAGAATATTTTTTGTGTATTGGCAATGTTCTCAACACGGCAGAACTGCAGCAAACTTTGAGCCTTTTATCAGATGCAGATTTTGTGGATGGTGCCCTGACAGCGAGTTGGAATGCCAGGTTTGTCAAAAACAATAGGCAACTGCCCGAGGGATCCCTGCAGCAACAGCAGATCCAGGAGACCATTTCTGCGGCTCTAGATCCCAATTGCCGTTTAGCTTGATCTGGAAGTGGCCCAACGGCAGGAACTGCGTAAACCCCAGCCAAGCACAGCTTCAAAAGGTCGGGCTTTCCCATGAGCAGTATGCAGGGCGTCTTCTACTGCTTATCCAAAAGGGCTCCCGTTTCCGGTTGATGCCAAGCGGCTAAGGTCGAGCCCCTCACAATAGGAAAATGGGCTGGGATCCTTCAGCCCCCGGCAAAGTTGGTAGAATAAAGTCAGCCTTCGCCTTGAACTTGAATTTGGATAGGGACTGGGGTCGACCGTTGGGATCCTCGGCTATGTTCGACAAACTGCTCTTTCCCATCGATAACTCGCGTGAGACCAGCCACGCCTTGCCCTTGGTGGCGGACATAGCACAGCGCTACAAGAGCCAAGTGTATTTGCTTTCTGTGCTGGATGATACGGAGCTTGACCCGGAGCGAGCCGAGCAAGCCCGGCAGAACATCCACAACCTGCTTAAGCAAACGGAGTCTGGCCTGCATCAAATCGGCCTTAGCAACGTCAAGAGTGAGTATCGAGAGGGGAAGGTACCTTTTGTCATCTGTGATGTGGCAGACGAGCTGGAGATCAGCCTGATTGTGATGGGCTGCCGCGGCCTCACCCTATCTGGAGAGGGGCAGAACAACTCCGTGAGCCACCGCGTGATCGATCTCTCCCCCTGCCCGGTGTTGGTCGTGCCCTGAGGAGAGGGATCCCATTGACCAAAAGGCGCGGCAAGCCCCGT
>NZ_JANSHV010000123.1:0-6159 GCF_047461775.1 Synechococcus sp. R6-5 | reverse complement strand
GTCCTCCCCCGCGGCAATGCGCTCTAAAGGAAGCCGTTCTGGTCTCGTCAGGGATCCGCTCCCGGCGAATCTTAAGTAATCCACTTGAGTATTGAAGAGTTCAGGGATCCCCCAAGGGATCCCTTTTTGTTTTTTGTAATGGGCATGAGGTGGCTAGGAAGGGATCCCATCTCGCAAGCGGGCGCGAATGGCTTGCCAGATCTGTTCAACCAACTGGGGCGGGCTAGTTTCTGACCGGATAGGCACCCGCACGTCGGCTTGGGCGTAGAACGGCTCTCGCTCTTGCATCAGCTTGTACAGGGCAGCTTGGGGGTCGGGGGTTTGCAGCAGGGGGCGTTGGCCGGGATCCCGCTTGAGCCGCTGCCAAATCAGCTCGGGGGTCGCATCCAGCCAAACGGTGAGGCCATGGTGCAAGTAGCTCCAATTTTTGGGGCGCAACACAATGCCGCCGCCTGTGGCGATCACCAACCGGGTGTAGCTGCTCAACTGGGCCAACACCTGCGTCTCCAGATCCCGGAAGTAGGCTTCCCCATGCTCGGCGAAGATCTGAGCGATGGAAGAACCCCCCACCTGCTCCACCAGACCATCGGTGTCGAAAAATTGAAAGCGCAACTGGGCTGCCAGCTCCGATCCCACGGTGGATTTGCCGCTGCCCATCATCCCAATGAGATAAACATTTACGCCGCGCAGGCGCTCAACTTCCTCGGGGTGGATCATGGGAAAGGTACCTAGATATAGCCATGCTCGGCCAGAAACTCCAGAGAAACGCTGCTCTCGGGGGGCAGCAAGCCCAGCAATTTTTCCACATACTTGCCCAAAATATCCGCCTCTATGTTGACGGGATCCCCAACTTGGAGCTGAGAAAGGTTGGTCTCGCGGTAGGTTTGGGGGATCACAGCCACCTTGAACCAGCAGCCCCCTTGGCGCACCTCAGCAATGGTCAAGCTCACCCCATTCACCGCCACGCTGCCCTTGGGTACGATGTAACGCCCGATCTCTTCAGGAACCTTGAAGCTCAGCTCCCAGGCGTTGCCAGTGGCGGCTTGATCCCACAGTTGCCCCACCCCATCGATATGGCCGCTGACAAAATGCCCCCCTAACTTGTCTCCTACCCGCAGCGCCGGTTCCAGGTTGACTGTGCGCGGGCCGAGGGATCCCTGGCCCCAAGTCGAGCGCCGCAGGGTTTCCGGCGAAACATCGGCCAAAAATCCATCGGGCAGAATCTCCACCACCGTCAGGCAAAGGCCGTCCACCGCCACGCTATCTCCATAGGCCAACTGAGGTTGCAACCGGGGACAGGTAACCCGTAGCTGTGAAGAATTGATCAACTGGGCTGTGCCCAAACTTCGAACCAGACCCGTAAACATTGCTTTGGCTCCTTAGGTTTTGCCGGCTGCCTTTTTGGCTTTCTGTTTTTCTCGCTCTTTGGCTCGTTTTTCGGCAGCGATTCGCTCTTGTCGGGCTTTCTCTCTCTCTTCAGCGATCTTTTCTAGATAGTAGTGATAGTTGCCCTGGTAGGCGACCAACTCTCCGTTGCGAATCTCTACAATCTTGTTGGCCACTTTTGAGATAAAGTAGCGGTCGTGAGAAACAAGGATCACCGTGCCATCGTAATGCTGTAAAGCTTCTTCCAGCATCTCTTTGGCCGGGATATCTAAGTGGTTGGTGGGCTCATCCAAAATCAGTAGGTTGGCCGGCTGAAGTAGCATTTTCGCCAACGCCAAGCGGGCTTTTTCTCCCCCGCTCAAAGCCGCTACTTTCTTAAAAACGGCGTCGCCGCTGAACAAAAAGCGACCCAACAGCGTGCGCACTTCTTCGTTTTTCCAGTCGGGCACTTCGTCATGGATGGTGTCCAAGACGGTTTTGCTCAGATCCAAAGCCTCTGCTTGATTTTGCTCGAAGTAGGCAGGGATCACATTGTGTGCTCCCAATTTCACAGATCCCTCGGTAGGTTGCTCTAGGCCGGTGATAAGACGCAGCAGGGTGGATTTTCCTGCCCCATTGGGCCCCAGAAAGGCGACGCGATCCCCACGCTCGATCAACAGCTCCGCACCCAAAAACAAAATCTTATCTCCATAAATGTGCGTCAAATTCTCGATCTTCACCACCTCGCGACCACTGCGGGGAGCAGGGGGAAAGCGAAACTTGAGGGTACGCACGTCGCCAATGGGCGCTTCGACCCGCTCGATCTTTTCCAGTTGTTTTTCGCGGCTTTTGGCCTGAGTGCTGCGGGTGGCACTGGCCCGGAAGCGATCGATGAAGGTTTGTTGCCTTTCAATTTCCTTTTGCTGACGTTCGTAGGCAGCTTGTTGTGCCTCTCGCCGTTCAGCTTTTTGGAGTAGGTATTGAGAATAGTTACCCAAGTATGTCGTAGAAACTCCTCGCTCCGTCTCCACAATTTGGGTGCAAAGCCGATCCAAAAACTCTCGATCATGAGAAACAATCACCATGGGGATCGTCAAGCTCTTGAGGTAGTTTTCCAGCCACTCAATGGTCTCCAAGTCTAGGTGGTTGGTCGGCTCGTCTAGCAACATCAAATCGGGTTTTTGCAGCAGGATTTTCCCCAGGCTGATGCGCATCTGCCAGCCGCCGCTGAAGGCGCTCACCAACCGATCCCCGTCCTCCGGCTCAAGCCCCATTTCCGGCAGGATTTTCTCAATACGCGCCTCCAGTTCATAGCCATGTAAACTCTCAAATTGGCGCTGTAGACGATCTAGACGGCGCAAAAGGGTTTCCAACGTGTCCGCGTCCGCCTGCTCCATCTGTTGGGTGATTTGGGCAATTTCTTGGTGAATGCGGTTTTCCTCTTGAAAGACTGTCCAGAACTCTTCTCGCACCGTTCGGGCGGGATCCACTCCAAATTCTTGGGTGAGATAGGCGATGCGCAGGTTGGCGGGGCGGATCACCTCGCCGCTGGTCGGCTCTTCTTGCCCGCAGATAATCTTGAGCTGGGTGGTCTTTCCGGCCCCGTTTACTCCCACTAGGCCGACGCGATCCCCAGGCTTAACTTCCCAGTTCACATCCTTGAGCACCTCACCGGTGGGATAGATTTTGCTAATGTGTTCCAGTCGCAGCATAATGCTCCTTGGGGATCGGGACCAATTGGAGAAGTGTGGCGTTTTCTTTACATTCTTTACTCGATTTTACGTATTCTTGGGATCCCTGTCCATGGATCCTGAGCAATTTCTGCTTGATTTCTCCCTCTCATTGATCTTGCCGGGATCCACGACAGCGTTTAATATTTCTGGTTTGCCTTCAGAAGTGCCTGCTGAACCCTGTTCGATCTTTTTTCATGTCTTCAGGGCTTGTTTGTCGGTACCCTTAGTATGGACTCTTTTGCCAGAAGCCTTGTGAGGCTTCTCTAAGGCTTAAACGACCTCTAATGCCAGCGGGGAAAAGCCAGTTCCTGAGAGAGATTGAAGTAGCCGGTCGTGATGACAATGAGGAAGGTTGATCGGATAAGTTTTCAGTGTATGGGATGCTTACTTCGTCTCTTGTTTCTGAAATCCCCGGCAACCTATTTTTCTCTTTTGGGCATGTCCTAATGAGCTATCAATCCATTGACATTAGCAGTCAGCCCAGACAAGTTATGGTCTCTTGAGTTGACTTCTTATCTAACATAAAACCTTTGTTGATTTTGACAGGAAAGCCAATGGCGACGGGGATCAACTCAGAAGGACACTACGCCTTGGCTTGATCCTCGAGGGAACGGGGGGATCCCTGAAACAGGGCAGGATGACCTGTTCTGCCTCCCTGAACCGACAGAGGATTTTGTCTGTGGGCAGGCGGCTGTTGGGCCAGAAGCCGCTTCACCTCTGCATTAAGCTGACTTTCGTTGAAGGGCTTGGTCAAGTAGGCGGTTGCCCCCGACCATTTGCCGCGGATGCGGGCCAGCAGACCATCGCGAGCGGTAACCATCAGGATGGGAAGGGACTTAAACTCTTCTAAGCTGCGCACAATGCGGCAAAGCTCTAGACCATCGATCCCCGGCATGGCGATATCCATCAACAACAGGTGGGGCCGATGCTGAAACAACAAAGGAAGCACCTCGGCGGGGTTGCCCGTTGTAATCACCTGATAGTTGGGCAAATACTGCCGTAGGATTTCCTGCATCACCACGCTGTCGTCCACCGCCAAGATGGTTATCGGGTTGTGGCGCTTGGTCTGCAGCAGCTCTTGGGGTGTTTGTAGGCTGACCAAACCTTTTTTCGCCCAGGAGGCAAAGAGATTGGCCACCTCCAGCCGATCCCGGCACAGCTTCTTGGCGATTGCTTCCAGCGACTGGCCATCTTTGGTGAGGGTGTGGAGCTTCTGTCGTTGCTCATCGGTGATGCGGTAGCGGTTGACCCGTTCCCAATTGACCACCGGCACCGCCAACAGGGTTGGGATCGCCACCTTCAAATCTGCCCAGCGATCGTGGCGCCGGGCGGCTTCTTGCAGCAGCGGCTCCAACTCAAACCCGCCAATGGGGGCCTCTTGGGCGACCTGCTCCTGCACCTCAAAGTAACAGGTGCCTGCCCGTTCGAATAGGTAGCGGTCGAAATCGGTAAGCAGGTTGAGCCACAGGGCATCTTCCAGCTCCCCCGGCTTGAGCAGGCCCAATTGCGTGATAGCCTCCAGCAGCTCAGGTAAGGAATGGTCTTTCATCAAGCGCTCTTGCACCACCGAGATGGCCCGCTGTGGCCATTCCAAGTTGAGGCGAGGAATAAAGCGGGAGAGTCGTTTCAGCAGGATTTGCGTGTTGAGGGGTTGATCGGCAGAAAAAAGCAGCCTGCCGTGGTAGTAGGTCAACACCCAGGGTTCCGCACCTTCAGAGGGATCCAGTCCCTTGAGGTGAATGTGCAGATATCCAGTGGTAAACCGCCAACCTTGCTGCCTGAGCAGTGGCGCAAGTTCCTCCGAGCCGAACACAAAACGGGACATGCAGCGTTCTCCGGGCCAACTTCTTCAGGCCAAATGAGCAGCGATTCACCTCAGCCACACGCTCAAACCGTCGAAAGGAGAGCTTCAGAGAGCTCACTTATTTTAACAACTGGCTGATCTTAGCTTTCCCGGCCATTCCTTTACAGCAAGGGAATACCGCTTTGCCAACCAGGATATACACCCATGCGATCCCATATGCAGTGCCTTGAAGGATTACCATTGCAAGGCTAGGGTCCGGCTATGGCTCTATCTTTCTAAATTGAGAGCCTGCCGTTGGGCTTGGAGCAATTCTTGGATCCCGGCTTGGGCCATCTCCAACATTTGTAGCAGTTGCGGGCGACTGAAGCAGGCGGCTTCGGCAGTGCCCTGGATCTCGATGAAGGATCCCTGCTCGTTCATAACAATGTTCATGTCCACCTCGGCTTGGCTGTCTTCCTCATAGCACAGATCCACAAGTACCTCTCCCTGCACAATTCCTACTGAAAGGGCCGCCACCTGCTGCCGCAGCGGGGATCCCTGGGCCGGATCCAGCGCCCCCTGTTTGTACAGCCAAGTGATGGCGTCGTGCAGAGCCACATAGCCCCCTGTGATCGCGGCGGTGCGCGTTCCGCCATCGGCCTGCAACACATCGGCATCGACGGTGATGGTACGGGATCCCAGCTTGCGAAAATCCAAGGCGGCGCGCAGACTGCGCCCGATGAGCCGTTGAATCTCGGCAGTACGGCCCGATAGTTTCAACATTTCCCGCGGCTGTCGTTGTTGCGTGGCTCCGGGCAACATGCGGTACTCAGCCGTCAGCCAGCCTTGGCCGGTGTTCTGCAAAAAAGGGGGAACTTCTTCGGCCACACTGGCGGTGCAAAGGACATGGGTATGGCCGAACTTGACCAACACCGAGCCAGGGGCATAGCGGGTAAAGTGGCGCTCAAAAGAAACCGGGCGCAATTGAGCAGCGGTGCGATTATCTGGGCGTTGCCAGCTCATGGACAGTTCAAAAAGGGATCCCTCGCATTGTCAACCATGTCTGCCCAATGCGGCTCAGGACTTGGAATCTCTGCAGAATATGACTGGGGCGACGGCTGCGGACGGAATTGGTCTGGGAAGGCAAGGACGACAAGTGTAGCAACCGCCGCAAATTGGATATTGCCGGGTATGCCACCTCTACGCGGAAGAAAGTGAAGCACTTGTAAACTACCCGGCACCCGCGCTACGCGCAGGGTGCGGGCTTTATCCCAATCC
>NZ_JANSHV010000122.1:0-5664 GCF_047461775.1 Synechococcus sp. R6-5 | reverse complement strand
GGCCGTGGAACTCTGGCCGTGGAACTCTATAGGTGGAACCGTGTAGGTTTCAAAGATCCCAATCCTAGGTTGCGTAGACTGGGAAGGCGAGCCTACCCGTCTTACCTACTCGTCTTAAATCCGAGACCATGACCTTCCCAGCTCAGCCAGAACCCCAAGTGCTCCGTACTGCTGACGGGAATGAGCAGAGTATCAACAGCCCCCTTTACACCTACGCCTTCTTCCCGCAGCCAGCTCCAGAGCTTTTGCCCTTCATCCGGCAAACCGAGGGGATCCATCGGTCGGTGCAGGTGTTCTCCCCGACAGGCAGCCGAATTGCCGCTGCTGTGGAGCCGATGCCGGATCCGGAGTCGCTGCAAGTCTCGGATGAGGTGTTGGTGCGTTCTGCCCTGCGCCACGACCAGGTGATCTGCCGACTGTTCGCCCAGATGCCGGTGCTGCCCCTGCGCTTCGGCACCTGCTTCCTCTCAGCAGAAAAGCTGGGATCCCATCTGCTGTCCCGGCAGACGGAGTACGAACAAGCCCTCGCAGCCATTGGGGGGCGGGCCGAGTACTGTCTCAAAGGAAGGGTTCAACCTCAGCCCCAACCGGAGCCACAGCCCTCCCTAAGCGGGACGGCCTATCTGTTGGCCCGCAAGCAAGCCTATCTCCAGCAACGACAGGCCCAAGAGCAGCAAGAGCAGGAGCAGCAAGCCCTACAGCAGCTTTGGCCTTCCACCTGGCCTGTGCAAAGGGGGGATCCCCAGCCAGGAGAATCCTTGCGGCTTTACTTTTTGCTCACCTCTGCCGAGTGGGAAGCCGCCGCTCAGCTCACCCAAACCTGGCTGGATCAGCACCCCCATTGGCAACTGGATTGGAGCGCCCCTTTGCCCCCTTATCACTTTGTCCGTGCCTTACGGGATTCTCTGGCGGACAAGTGTATAGATCCCAACTAAGGACGCCGTCCCGCTAGCGCGAACAAAGTGCTCTGCATGCGGATCATGGTCGCGTTAGCAGAGCGTGGATCCAAGCGTGATAATGGTGAGGGGATCCCGTCCGCTTCCTGTTTGCATTGGCGAGGCGGAGCCCTCACAGGGCAAAGGACTCCGTCCCGCTAACGGGAACAGCAGGCAAAAGGAAGAGTTGTGGTCTAAAGCGCTATGCGCCGCTACCGCGAACGAGTTGGGCTATTGGGGCTGGGCACGGTTGGCACGGGTGTTGTGCAAATTCTGCAGCAACCCCGGCATCCTCTCTTGCAGTCGGTTGAGATAGCGGCGGTGGGGGTGCGCTCTTTGGACAAGCCACGGCAAGTGCGGATCCCGCCTGAGCGCCTGACCACCAATCTGGAGCAAATCGTGTCGGATCCGGAAATCGACGTGGTCATCGAGCTGATGGGGGGCTTGGAGCCGGCCCGCACCTTGATCTTAAAAGCCCTTGACCACGGCAAACCGGTGATCACAGCCAACAAAGCGGTGATCGCCCGCCACGGGGAGGAGATCTTTCAGGCGGCAGCCCAAGCCAAAGTCTCGGTGCTCTTGGAAGCGGCAGTCGGGGGCGGGATTCCGATTCTGCAGCCCTTGCAACAGTCCCTGCAGGCCAGCCACATCCAGGCGGTCTGGGGCATTGTGAACGGCACCACCAACTTCATCCTCAGCCAGATGACCCAGGCGGCCAGCTCATTTGAGGAAGCCCTGGCCCTGGCCCAGGCCCACGGCTACGCCGAAGCGGATCCCAGCGCCGATGTGGAAGGGTGGGATGCCGCCGACAAGATCGCCATTTTGGCCAGCCTTGCTTTCGGGGTGTCTGTGAAGCGGGAAGCCATCCCCTGCGAAGGGATCCGCGGCATCAGCCCCACCGACATTCGCTATGCCCGCGAGTGGGGCTACACCTTCAAGCTCTTGGCCATCGCCCAAAGGGCCAACTCTGGCGGGGAGGCAGCGAAGATGGCTTTGGATATCCGGGTTCACCCCACCCTTCTGCCCTCTACCCACCCCTTGGCCAACATCAACGGTGTGGACAATGCCGTCCTGGTGCAGGGGGATCCTTTGGGGCAGGTGGTGCTGTCGGGGCCGGGGGCGGGGCGGGGGCCGACTGCCAGTGCCGTTGTTGGCGATCTGCTGACCCTGATTGCCCACCGGCAAACGGGGGCTGATGCCCCCAATCCGCTGTGGGGATTCTCCTGCTTCCCTGCTGCTGCCTCTTTGATCCCTCTCTCGGAATTGGAGTCGGAGTTTTACGTGCGGGTGTTGGCTCAGGATCAGCCGGGGGTAATGGGGGCGATTGGCACCTGCTTCGGTCGCCACCGGGTTAGCCTGGAGAGCATTACCCAAAAGGAATGTCACCAAGAGCAGGCGGAGATTGTGATTCTCACCCACACCGTCCGGGAGGCCGACTGCCGACAGGCGCTGGCCGAGATCCAACAACTGCCCCAGGTGGCCGGGATCCCCAGCCTATTTCGGGTGCTGCGCTAGCTGCTATAGATCCAAAATGCTCCGCACCGCTGACGCGAACGCGCTGGTGGGACGGGGAGCGGCTCAGAGCATAATTGTTTGACTCTTGAGGATTGAAAACCCCGTTGGAACCCAAAAGATGAACTCTTCTGTTGAGCACTTTAGCGGGACGCAGTCCTTGCAGGCTGAGGTGGTGGTGGTGGGGGCGGGCATCAGCGGCCTAACGTTGGCCTTGCGATTACAACAGGGCTTATCCTCCAGGGATGACTCCACCCAGCCGGTGCTCCTGGCCGAGGCCAGCTCCCGCGTGGGGGGCTGTATCTCCACCCAATCCAAAGACAGCTATCGCTGGGAAGAGGGCCCCAACAGCTTTACCCCCGTCCCCGCCCTGCTTAACCTCATTGCCGAGGTGGGCTTGGCGGAGCACCTGGTGCTGGCCGATGCCAAGCTGCCCCGCTACATCTACTGGGAAAAAGAGCTGCTGCCGGTGCCCCTGAGCCCTTCTGCAGCCATTGGCTCGCGGCTGTTGAGCGTGGGCGGCAAGTTGCGGGCCTTACGTGGGTTGTTGGGGTTTGTCGCGCCACCGCCGGGCAAAGAGGAAACGGTGCGGCAATTCTTCCAGCGGCAACTGGGATCCGAGGTGGTAGAGCGGCTGGTCGAACCTTTCACCTCAGGGGTGTATGCCGGGGATCCGGATCAGCTCAGCGCCTTGGCAGCCTTCCCCCGCATTGCCGGCTTGGAAGAACGCTACGGCAGCCTCTTTGCCGGTGCTGTGCAGGCTTTGCGCAGCCGTTATCGCTACGCGACGCTCCCGCGAACCCGTCACCAGGACAGCGCCAACTCCCCCATCCAGCCTCCTCCCAAGCGGGGCCAACTGGGTAACCTGCGGCAGGGGTTGCAGCAGCTACCTGAGGCGATTGCCCAGAAACTGGGCAGTGCGCTGCGGCTGGGCTGGCGGGCTGTGCATCTCAAGCGGGATGAGACGGGCTACCGGGTGGGCTTCGTCATACACGACAGCGGTGCAGAGCACACGGCCCCAGAAGCCCCAGAAGAAATCCACTGGGTGGCGGCTCAACAGGTGGTGCTCACCCTCCCTGCCTACGCTGCTGCCACCCTCCTGCAGGATCTCAACCCCCAGGCCAGCCGGCTGCTGAGGGAAATCCCCTACCCGCCTGTGGCGGTGGTGGCTTTGGCCTATCCAGAAGAAGCCCTCCCCCAACCGCTGCGAGGGTTTGGCCATCTGATCCCTCGCTCTCAGGGCCTGCGCACCCTGGGCACCATCTGGGCTTCCTCCCTCTTCCCAGAGCGGGCTCCTCAGGGCTATCACTGCCTGGTCAGCTTCATTGGGGGGGCCACCGACGCGGCTTTTGCCTGTCAGAAAGGGATCCCGCCCATTACGGCGCTCTCCCCTGACGAGCGGGCCCAAATTGTGCATGCAGAACTCAGCCAGATCCTGCTCACCCGCCCTGTCGAACCCATCCGCCTGGGAGAGCGCCTGTGGCCCCAGGCTATCCCGCAATATACGCTTGGCCACCGGCAGCGGATTGCCCAATTGCAGGCCAGCCTGGCCGACCAAACCCCAGGGGTGTGGGTGTGTGCCAACTACCTGGATGGCGTGGCCTTGGGAGATTGTGTGCGGCGGGCCGAGGCCCTAGCCCAGCAGATCCTGTCCGTCCGGCGTTAGCGGTGCGGTTCCCGTTCGCGTGTAGCAGCATAGAGTGCTGTAGACATAGCAGCATGAGCCATCCCTACACCAGCCTCCTGCTCATCCCCACCGGCATTGGTGCCCGCATCGGTGGTTTTGCCGGGGATGCCCTGCCTATTGCCCGCACCCTGGCAGCAGCCGCAGAGCGGGTCATCACCCATCCCAACGTGTTAAACGGAGCCAGTTTGTTTTGGCCGATGGGGAACGTGTTGTACGTGGAAGGGTACGGCCTGGATCAGTTCTGTGCGGGGGTGTGGAATTTGCGGCCAGTGCGCCAAAACTGTGTTGGGGTGGTGCTGGATGCCGGGATCCCCCCCGATCTGCAACAACGCCACCTGCAGGTGATGCAGGCTGCTCAGGCCACCTTGGGGCTCAACATTGGCCCCTGGCGCTTGACCCGCCAACCCTTGGGCGTTTCCGTCGGCTTCTCCCCCTCAGGAGCCAGCCAGGGATCCCTGGCCCAGCCTGATGCTCTCTTGGAGACTGCCCAGGAGCTGGTTCGCCTGGGGGCAGAGGCCATTGCCGTGGTGGCCCGCTTTCCGGATGACTTGGACTTCAGCCAGTACGAGCAGGGAAGGGGGGTGGATCCCCTGGCCGGCGTCGAAGCCCTGATCAGCCACCTGGTGGTGCGGGAGTTGCGGATCCCTTGTGCCCACGCCCCCGCTTTCTACCCTGAGACTTTCCCCAAGCCGGTTCACCCCCGCGCTGCCGCAGAAGAGGTGGGGTTTACCTTCCTGCCTTCGGTTTTGGTGGGCCTCAGCTATGCTCCCCAATTTGTCAAGAGCGGGGATCCCGTCCAACCGGGTGACCTGACAGCAGAGCAGGTGGACAGCGTCATTGCCCCGGCCACTGCCTTTGGGGGGCCTGGCTTGCTGCACCTGGCCAGCCGTTATTGCGGCGCAACGCTGTCGCGACCCCACCACAATGCTCCGCCGCTGACGCGAACGGACGGAGTCCTTGCCCGTCCTCCGCTTTTCATTGCCGTCGAGGAAAACACCACCGTGATGCAGGTGCATCCCCGCCAGTTGGGGATCCCTCATGTATCGGTAACCTCCTATCTAGAGGCGATTGGAGTGGTGGTGGCCCACCGAGCAGGAGTGGCCTGGTCGTCGCTACGGCTCTCCCCCTCCCCCCCGGAAAAGCTGGGATCCCACACTTGCGCCGTTCGCGGTCGCGGTGCGGAGCACTTGAGCGGGACGGAGTCCCAGTAGGCTACCGGTCGCGTTAGCGGGACGGAGTCCATGAGCAGATGGGAGCCGGCAGGGGATCCGCCGGGTTTAGGCCGGCAAACCACTCCGACAGGGCGGCCGGCAAGCAGAGGCCGGGGTTTCCCTCGATGTGCAGCCGCTCCAGTCGGGGCAGTTCTGCCAAAAAGGTCGGCAGTTCTCCCGTGAATTGGTTACGTGCCAGGCGCAGATCCCGCAACTGATTCAGCTGAGCCAGCTCGGGGGGCAGGGATCCGCTGAGGCGATTGTCCGACAGGTAGAGGTTTTCCAGGTGGCGCAGTTGCCCCAGTTGGGGGGGAATAGG